>JBILQT010000487.1:0-3960 GCA_044373065.1 Sandaracinaceae bacterium | reverse complement strand
TGTCGCGTCGATGCATGCGACGCACAGTGAGGCTGCCCGAAGCGGAGGAAGCGATCTTCGTGTCGAACTCATCGCGCTTCTTCGCGGCGCGCTTTGATGCTGCCGCTTTGGTTGCAGCCTTCTTGGAAGGCGCCTTTTTCGCTGCGGCCTTCGCGGTCTTCTTCGCCGGTGGTTTCGTCGTCATGGCTGGCTCCACGGAAGGTAGCGCAGAGTCATGCCGAAGCGGCGAGTGCCGCGCCCGCTAATGCAGGTTGGGGCCTGTCCTTGTCGCCCGAGAGCGTGAGCAAGACGCCGCCGACGAGCGCGGGCACCTGGCCTGTGAGGTAGCCAAGGACTGCCAGGGCCACGGCGTCGGTGGTGGTCACGCTCGATGAGACGAGGAGCGCAACCGCAACGCCCTCGCGCACACCCACGCCACCGACGGAGACGGGCAAGAGCACCGAGACGACAATCGCGTTGCCGACGGCGAGGAGCACGAGCGGAGAGACATCGAGCTGGAGCGCGAGACCGCTCGCGGCGAAGGTGGCCGAGAGGCATGCATGCGAGGTGATGCCCATCAGAAGCGCCGCGCCGAGCGAGGGCCACGAGAGCCCGCCTGCGAGCGAGGCAGCGAGCTTCTCCGCGCGACCGCGAAGGGCCTTCGGAAGCATCGCGGCGAGGCGTGCCGTGCGCGTCTCAGAGGAGAGCAAGAGCAGGCCAAGCATGGCCACGCCTGCCATGCCGAGTGCAGCCGCAACGCCTACGAAACCAAGGCGTTCCATCAAGCCGAAGGGGAGCAAGATCACACACACCGTCGCCATCCCGACGAGCCCGACGAGCTTCTCGATGAGGATGACGGCACCACTCTTGACGACCTCTCCCGTGCGCCTCCCAACATCCCAGAGTCGATAGCCATCGAGGCCTGTCGTGGAGGGCGTGAACGCGCCGATGAAGCGACCGATGAGGAAGGAGCGGTAGAGCGTCGTGAAGGGGAGGGAGAGCCCGCGCGATTGAAGGAGCGTGCGCCAGCGAACGACGCCCGCCGTCACGGCCCCGAAGTGAAGTGCGACCGCGGCGACGACCCAGACGGGCTCAAGCAGACGCAAGCGCGCCACGAGCGCATCAATGCCATCGCGCTGCCACATCTGGTGCACGAGCACTGCGAGCAAGGTCAGCGTGACGAGCACCTTGAGGGCGACGAGCACGCGCATCTTCATCGAGCGCTTTGCGGGCGTGGGCGTGGGCTGCATGGATGTCGCTTATCGGGGTGGGGCGCGGTGGTCAATTTAGCGACGACCCGTACGGCTTGGGCATGCGTGACGGGCCGCGTTCAGGCTGCGTTTAGGGAGCCGTGTGAGACAGGCCTGTGTTCTCGCGCGCTCTTGGCTTTGTTCTCGTTGTGCTCGCACTCGGTTGTGCGAGCTCGCTGCGTGATCGTGCGTGGCTTGAGCGTGAGCTTGTCGAGCGGACCGGCGCGGGGACGCGTGGCGGCTCGGATGAGGCACAACCTTCAGGGGTGAACCTGGAGGATGGGCTCGATGAGCCTGAGGTGATCGCGGTTGCCCTCTGGCGCAACCCTCTGCTCGCTGCGGAGCTCACACGCATCGACGCTGCCTTTGCAACGCTCGATGAGGCGCGCCGCCCGGCCAACCCACAGGTGAGCCTCATGGGGCCGATTGGGCCTGTCACGGCGGTGGCCACGCTCCTTCTGCCGCTGGAGTCGCTCTGGCAGATGCCGAGCCGCACGGAGTCCGCGGCACGCGATGCGGATGTGGCGGGGGAGAGCGTCTTGATGCGTGCACTCGATGTCGTTCGCGATGCCCGTCTGCTCCACGTGGAGCTTGGGCTTGCGGCCGATCGCGCGCGTGTTCGTGCTGAGCTTGCGGAGGTCGCCGCGGAGGCTGCGCGCATCGTTTCGGTGCGGGCCGATGTGGGCGAGGTGAGTCCACTTGAGGCGCGCATGGTGATCGCGGACGCCCAAACCAGCGCAGACCTGCGCGAGGTCGCTGAGACGGAAGTCGCGATGGCGCGCACGCGCCTTCTTGCGACCCTTGCGCTCGACGCACCCAGCAGGCCGCTTCACGCGGTCTTCGAGGGTGAGGTCAGCGGGCCGCCCGCACTGAGGGAGCTCCTTCGCATCGCACGCATTGCAAGGCCGGATGCACGCGCTGCTGAGCTTGCGATCTCGGCGGCGGGTGCGAGGGCGGGTTGGGAGGAGACGCGTCTCGTGAACCTCGGTGCGCTTGTCGATGCGCAATGGAATCAAGCGGCTGGCCCTGGCGTGCGTCTTGGAGGTCGCGCGGATCTGCCGATCTTCAATCAGAACCAGGGAGGCATCGGGCGCGCGGAGGCGGAGGTCGCGCGGGCCACGGCACAACACGAGGTTGTCGCGCGCACGGCCATCATGGAGGTGACCTTGGCGCACACGCGCTTCGCCCAGGCATCGCGCTCGCGTGCGCGCTTTGAGGTGGAGGTGCTCGCGGGGCTCGACGAGGCGTTGAGGATGGCGACGCAAGGCTTTGAGACGGGAGACCAGACCTTCCTTGTCGTGCTCGATGCGCTTCGTCGTGTGGGTGAGGCGCGGCTGCGTCACGCAGAGCTTGTCGCGGAGCAGCGTCGTGCACTGGCAGAGCTTGAGCGCGCCATCGGAGCTCGCCTCTCGCGTGCAGCCGAGGTGGCCACGCGCATCCAAGCAGAACGGGAGTTACGATGAGTCGCGCTACCGTTTGTCTACCGATGGTTTTGCTGATGGCGTGCAACTCGGGTGTCGCGCCAACACCGCATGCGAGTGCGTCCGAGGTCACCCATCCGATCGCCGAATCGGAGCTACCGACGGTGCAGCTCGCACCGGAGGCCATTGCGCGTCTTCACATCGAGACCACCTCGGTGCGAGAGGCCTCGGTGCCGCGCACGCGGCTTGTGGGTGGCGAGGTGGTTGTGCCACCAGGGCGCACGGTGGCTGTCACTGCGCCGGTTGCGGGTGAGGTGCATTTCATCACGCCCCTGCTCCCCGGTTCCGCGCTCCTCCAGGGCGCGGCATTGCTTCGCATCACGGCCCTTGCGCCGAGTGACAGAGACACACGTGCCCGCGTCGTCCGCGAGGTGGATGCGGCCGAGGCCAACCTTGCGGCCCTTGAGCTGCGGGTGACACGCAATCAGCTGCTCGTGGATCAGCGCGCAGGTGCGACGCGCGCGCTCGAAGAGGCCATTGCCGCACGCGATGTTGCACAAGCCGATCTCGCCGCCGCGCGAGGACGTGCCGCAACGCTCTCCCATCATCCGCTCCTCTCGGACGTGGCGATGGTCGTGCGCGCTCCAACAGGCGGCGTCCTTCGCGCGCTCTCTGTGGGTGAGGGGCAGGCCGTGGCGGCAGGTGCGCCGCTCCTCGAAGTCGCCGATGTCGAGTCGCTTCAAGTGAGGGTGCCTGTCTACGCAGGTGACCTTGGGCGCTTGGAGAGCCATGCCCCGGCGCACGTACATCGCACCGGCGAAGTGCGTTTCGTGGAGGCGCACTTCATTCAAGGGCCACCCACCGCGGAGCCCGACCGAAGCACGGTGGACCGCTACCTCGCGCTTGCTCCCGATGCGGGGTTTGAGCCGGGCGAGCGCATCTTGGTGGAGCTTCCGCTGCGCGAGCAGGCCAACGCGCTTCTGATCCCTGCGTCGGCTGTCGTGATCGACGCATGGGGTGGAGCCTGGGTCTACCGCTGCGAGGCCGAGCGCTTCACGCGTGCACGTGTCGACCCGCTGCGTCGTGTCGCGGACGACATGGTGCTCGCACACGGGCCCCTCGTTGGCTCCTGCGTGGTGTCGGTGGGTGCAGTCGAGCTCTTCGGCACTGAGTTTCCGCCGGGGCATTGATGCGCGCTTTTATCCAACTCTGTCTTCATCAACGCTGGGTCGTCGTTGGGCTCACGTTGCTCTTCGTGGCGCTCGCGCTGCGCAGTCTTGAGGGCGCGCGTTTCGATGCCTTTCCGGAGT
>JBILQT010000486.1:0-3983 GCA_044373065.1 Sandaracinaceae bacterium | reverse complement strand
ATCGACAGGTCCGCACCCGACGCAGGCCTCGATGCGCCCATCCCCGACGCACCCTTCGTCCTTCCCGACGTGCCCGTGCGCGCACCCTTGTGCGGCCCCATCAACGCCACGACCTGCCCCATCCAAAGCGCCGCTACGGTGAGTGCATGCGCATCGGGGGAGGGCGCTGTCTTCTTCGACGGTGCGCACTGCCAGGAGACGCCCTCGCTTGCCTGCGGTGCAGAGCGCGGCGCGTTTGGATCGTTTGAGGAGTGCGCCGTGGTCTGCGCGGCCATGTACTGCGACGCGAGCAAGATTGTTTACAGCGCTGGCGCAGGGATGCCTGGATGCACGACACCTACCCAACCCGGTCCGGCTTGCCCCGGGGGGAGCAGTGCGCTCGCAACGGTTACAGAATGGGCTCAATGCGACGCGTTTCGCCTCTTCAACACATGCGCAGCGGAGTGGAGCCAGTACCGCTGTCTCCAGTCGGAGGAGTTCAGCGGCACACCAGCAGCCTTCTGGGAGTTCTTCCGCCGCGCCTCGCTGCTGCCATTCGTCACGCAGTTGGAGTGCGGCATCCCTGGTCCATGAGGATGCGGCTCTGTCGCTGATTTCCGTTTCGGGAAAGCCTACGCGCGCCGCGAGGGATCTGCGTAGCCGACGACGCTTCCGATGGCGACGAGGAGCGCTGCGACGCCGAGCGTGACGAATGTCCACACGACGAGCGGCATCACGTCGAGGCCGTCACCGGCACGGTAGCCGCAGATGAGCTCGACCACGGTCTCGTCGACGGTGAGCACTGCCGCGACGCCGAGGATCAGCGACGCCGCGAGACCTCGACCCGCCGTGAGTGCGAGCTCTCCGGCCGAGCTCGCCGCCTCGCTGAGCGGCTTCACGACTCTGTAGACCTCGCGTGCGAGCAGGCCGAGGAGCGGCACCTCGAAGACGAGTGCGATGAGCACGCGGAACGGCGCGACGTGGCCGGTTCCCTGGAGCGCGGCCTTCAGCGCGAGGAGGACGAGCGGTGTGGCGAGGGCCTGGACGAGGAAGAGTGCGCGGAGGACGCGGTGCGTGCGGTTCATGGTGCGTGGAAGGTAGGCGCGGTTCGCCAGGGCTCCCGTGCTTGGCGCGAACGGTGGCATCGGTGGCGCGTTTGGCGGAGCGACTCAGAGCCCGCCTACTTCCCGCAGCAGCGCTTGTACTTCTTCCCGCTGCCACACGTGCACGCATCGTTGCGCCCCACCTTCGGCCCCTCGTTGCGCCGGGTCTCACGCCTCCCGATTCCAAGGCCGACTCCGACCTCCTGCAGCACCTTGATCACGTCCTGAGTCCGTGTGGGAGGCATCTGCTCGGCGAACGCGCGCGGGAGGAAAAGCTCGCCTGGTTGGGCACGTGCGAGCCATGGCAGCGAGTAGCCCAGGTTCTCGAGGGAGGGGTTGCCGACCCAGCAGTACGGGAGGCTTGGGAGGAAGGCGCGCGCCACGTCTTCGGGGATCGCGGCGAGCATCTGCGGTGTCGGCTCCATCGTGCGATGGAAGAACCGGCACGCGCCCAGATGGCCGTTGTGGAGGTACATCGCATCCAGCGCTTCTGGGTGGAGCACCGCGGTGCGTGCCTGGAAGCCGAAGGCTGAAGCCTTGCGTCGGATGTCGAAGGACCAGCGCTCTCTCGGGGTGGCGCCTTCCGGAAGCGTCTCGCCCTTCCACTCGGGCGTAATGGCCTTGGTCGCCTCCGCGCGCAGCTTGCTCGACTTGAGCGCGATGACGCCATACCCAAGCTCGCGCATGCCGATCTCTTCTTGGTTGGTCAGATCCCGCTGCGCGCGAAGTGCTGCGAACGCGTCGCCGCGCCCTTGCGCTATCGACCAGAGGGTGCGCAGCCCATGCGTGAATGTCCCGAGCCCAAAGAGGATCTGCCAGATGGCCATCCGCGCGTTGAAGTTGAACCGCTCCTCGAAGAGCTTGAGGTGCTCCGCGGAATCCAACTGCGTGGAGAGCACGAGCAGGTTCGATGAGGCCCACGCGACCCGGCCGAAGCTCTCCACGGCTTCGAGCTCACGCGGGTGGAGGCGGTCAAAGCGCATCCCCGCGAGGCGCTCCACGGTGGCGCCAAGGCTACCGACCATCTCGGCAAAGAGGTTGGCGGCTTGGCGGCCGAGCAGCGGCCACACCTGGATCAAGGTCTCGGCATCCTCACGGCAGAAGCGCAGGCCCTCCGCGTTGAGCTTCTTCAAGAGCATGGCCGCCGTGCCGTCATGGCCCTCGCGCTCCAGCATCACCACACGCGCAATACGCTCGCGCATGCGCTCGACTTTGGAGATCGCAGCATCGAGTCGAGGCCGCGTGAGCACGACCATGTCGCTCCCGACGCGCATGCCCTCGCCGAGGCAGGTGACGAAGTGCCCGCTGCGCGTGACGATGACGAATGGGCCTTCGGTCGCGTCGTTCAGCGAGATGGCGAGGCGCTCGACACCGGGTGGCAGGTCGGCGCGCGAGAGCACCTCACGGAGCAACTCGGCATCGCGGTAGAGCGTGAGCGAGAGCTCGACGTGGTGATCCGAGACGCGGTCGAGTCGACGTAGGAAATGCTCGTCATGGCCCATCGCGCGATGGTCGGGGCGAGGCGCATGGAGGTCAAGACGGGATGACTCGGAACGAATTCTGGGTCGGCCTACGACGCGCCGCAGCAGCGCTTGTACTTCTTGCCGCTGCCGCACGTGCACGGGTCGTTGCGACCGACCTTCGGCGCCTCGTTGCGCACCGTAGATTGCTTCAGGCCCCGCGCTTCGGCGTACGCGGTCATCATGACCTCGACCTCGTCTTCGTTGGCAGCGGGTATGCGCTCTGCGAAGGCGCGCGGGAGGAAGAGTTCGGCCGGCTTGGCGCGCGCGAGCCAGGGAAGGGCCATGGACATCACGTGCGAGCCTTGGCCCGCGGCCCAGCTGTGGGGGAGGTTCGGCATCATCGCGCGGGCGACATCCTCGGGGATCCCGTCGGTGATGTCCTGGGTGACCTCCACACCCTCGACGTGACAAAGGAGCGACGCCGCGATCCTCCTACCGTAGGCAACGTAGTGCGCGTCGCAGTCCGCTTCGGCCGCGAGCATCGCGCGAACGACTTCGCCACATTGCCCGGCAAACCCTCGAAGCTCGTGGAGCGCTTCATCACGGGGCGTCGCTCCCGATGCGAGAGACCCGTCCAACTTACGGCTCAACGCCTTGATGGCCTCCGCGCGCACCTTCGGGGTGCCGATCGCCACCACACCGAGCCCAAACTCGCGCATCAACGTTGCATCGAGGTCCGTGACCCCGTGCAGGTCGCGAAGGGGTTCGAGGGCGCGCTTGCGACGCTGGCCGATGGACCAGAGCACGCGCGCGCAGTGCGAGAACGAACCGAAGCGAAAGAGTGCACGCCAGAGAATCACGCGCGCGTCGACCTCGCGGGCTGCGTCGAGATCATCGAAGTATTCCGACGAATCAAGCTCCGTCGTCAGCACGATGAGGTTGGATGCGGACCATGCGATGCGCCCGAAGTGATGCACCATTTGCCGCTCGGTTGGACGCAGCTTGTCAAAGCGCAAGCGCGCGATGAAATCGCCGTACTGATTCATCCCACGCACGAGCTCGGTGAAGTTCGCGCTCGCGTCGCGGCCGATCAATGGCCACACCTCGATCAAGGTCTCCGCGTCCTCACGAGAGAAGCGCAAGCCATCGCTGGCGAGCTTCGCGAAGAGCTTCTGCGCCGTGCCGTCGTGGCCCTCGCGCTCCAGCATCTCCACCTTCGCGATGCGCTCACGCATGCGCTCGACCTTGGAGATCGCAGCATCAAGACGAGGCCGCGTGAGCACGACCAAGTCGTTCCCGACGCGCATGCCCTCGCCGAGGCAGGTGACGAATTTCCCCGTGCGCGTGACGATGACGAAGGGCCCCTCGGTTGCGTGGTTCAGCGAGATGGCGAGGCGCTCGGCACCCGGTGGCAAGTCTGCGCGCGAGAGCACTTCGC
>JBILQT010000523.1:0-3490 GCA_044373065.1 Sandaracinaceae bacterium | reverse complement strand
ACGCTTTCCACATCGCAGACGATTCTGATCGCAAACCTCTCCTCACCGTGATCGGTACACTCCCCAACAAAGACGGCCAATCCATGCGCAACCTAGCCAACTCCGTGATTGAAGTGAGCATCGCAAAAGGACGTTCTGAGGGCGAAGCGAAGGGACGCGTCGAAGGCGAAGCGAAGGGACGCGTCGAAGGCGAAGCAAAGGGACGCGTCGAAGGCGCTCGCGCGATGCTTCGCAAGCTGATGCAGTTGAAGTTCGGCAGCGTGAGCGCGCCCGTCGATGCCAAGGTCGAGGGTGCGTCGATGGAGCAGCTGGAGATGTGGATCGAGCGCGTGCTGACGAGTCAGAGCGCCGACGATGTTGTTGGCTGAAGGCTCCTGATCGTTCGCGTCGTCCTCGAGCCGTTGCCACGCACTCGACCGCGTGGCGTCATGGAGTAGCTCCCTTGATCTACATTCACGCGATGCACCGACACACAGCTGCGTGGCTTGGAATGGCCATCATCTCGCTTTGCTCGTGCGAGCGTGGCGCGTCGCCGTCCTCCCCGCCTTCGCCCGAGCCGCCGCCCGCTTCGCCCGAGCCGCCACCCGCTTCGCCCGAGCCGCCGCCCGAGACCGATGTGGAACGAGACACCCGACGTTGCGAGGCGGGTGACCTCCCAGCTTGCACAGCGTTGGGCATTCGATGCGCTGACGGCGATGGGGTCGAGCAGGACGACGAACGTGCCACCGCGCTTCTCGAGCGTGCGTGCACGGGTGGAGACGCGCCCGGGTGTGGCGAGCTCGGTCGGCTGGTGCTCCTTGGTCGAAGCGGCGTTCAAGACGTCGCGCGCGGTGGGGCCTTGTACGAGCAAGCTTGCAACGGAGGGGATCTTCCCAGCTGCGCCAACCTTGGTGCCATGGTCGCCGAAGGACGCTACGGGCCTGGCCCAGATGAGGCTCGTGGTTTCGCGCTTGTGTCGCGGGCCTGCGATGGGGGCGAGTTGCTCGGTTGCTACAACCTCGCCTTCATGCTCGCCGAAGGATCCGAGGGCGTTCGCGATTTGCCGCGTGCGCAGTCAGTCTACGAGCGTGCATGCGAAGGCGGCGAGCCGCGAAGTTGCCGCAACTTGGGCCTCATGTTCGCAACAGGTCGCGGCGTGCCGATCAACCTCGAGCGTGGTGCGGGGCTCTACCAGCGTGCGTGCGACGGAGGCGACCCCGCTGGCTGCTCGAACCTGGCGTACGCATACACGATGGGAGAAGGGGTGCCCCAGAACTCGGAGCACGCGTTCGCGCTGTACACGCGCGGTTGTGACGGGGGCGACTTGTTTGGGTGCTCGAAGCTCGGAGAACTCTTTCTCGACGGCGCGCACGTTCCTCAAGCAGAAACCGACCGGGTGCGCGGGCTTGAGCTGTTGCGCCTCGCGTGCGAGGGCGGCCGACAACGGGCATGCGATCGCCTCGCGGACGAGACCGCGCAGTGAAGGCGAGGAACTGACCTTCCGAGGCTCCGGCTTCATCCCGCCGCATCCGGCAAACCCACCGACGAAACGCCCGTCGCGCTCATGAAACAAGTGCGTCGGCTGCGTCCTCGCGACCCAAAACCCGATGGACTTGGACTACCGCGCGCTCTCGAACGCAGGCACGTGGATGCTCGGAAGACTGCAGACAGATGCGGACAGAGCGCGTGTGATCGAGGGGCTTGGCGAGGACAAACAGCGTTGCTGGTTTCCCTCGCGGAAAAGAAGAGCGAGCTGGGCAACATCGCGAATCGCTTGGCGCATCGCTGGTTTGTTGTGCGCGATGCGAAGAGCGAGAAGCTGACGTTGCTGAATCCGCGGTTTGCGATGTCGTTTCGAAGGGGGCCGATGACGGGGGTGGAGATACGACGGGCGAAGGCGGAGGAGGCTGCGCAGTAGACGCTGTCAGTCCTTCATGGCGTCACAGTCCAGGGCGGCTCGATGAGGGACTCGCTCGATGACGACCACACCACACGACGCTTTGTTCAAAGCCGTTTTCTCTCGGCCAGAGAACGCAGCCGCCGCACTCAAGCCGCTCCTACCCGAAGCACTTGCCGAGGCGACCGACTGGACGTCGCTCACGCTTGAGCCAGGCAGCTACATCGACGAAGAGCTGGTCGAGCGACAGAGCGACCTGCTCTTCCGCGCCGACATCGCGGGCACCGAGTCACGCTTCTACTTGCTCTTCGAGCACCAAAGCGAGCCCGACGCGCGCATGCCATTTCGCCTCCTTCGCTATATGATTCGTATATGGGAGCAAATCGAGCGCACGGAAGCAGACAAGCCGCTGCCGCCGATCATCCCGGTCGTTCTCTCGCACAGTGAACGCGGTTGGCAGGTGCCGACTTCGTTCGAAGACACACTCGAAATGGGCGCGATGCGCGAGCACGTTCTGCCGCACGTTCCGCGCTTTCGTTACATCGTGGATGACCTCGCCCAAGCCACCGACGAACAGCTCAACACGCGCATCTCCTCCCTCTACGTCCGCGTCGTCATGCTGCTCTTTCGCGACGGACGGCGACTGCCCGTCTCGCTTGTGCTCAGCCAATCCGCAGACCTATGGCGTGCGCTCATCGGCACGACGCCCCTCGAGGCCATCGAACTGCTCATACGCTACGCTCTCCATCTCACCGACGACTCGGACCGAGAACGCGTCATCACCGTGCTCAGCACCATCGCTCAACAGGATCCAACCATGCGCAACCTAGCCAACTCCGTGATTGAAGTGAGCATCGCAAAGGGCGTAGCGCAGGGGCGCGTCGAAGGGCGCGTCGAAGGGCGCGTCGAAGGGCGCGTCGAAGGCGCGCGCGCGATGCTTCGCAAGCTGATGCAGCTGAAGTTCGGCAGCGTGAGCGCGCAGGTCGATGCCAAGGTCGAGAGTGCGTCGATGGAGCAGTTGGAGATGTGGATAGAGCGTGTGCTGACGAGTGAGAGCGCCGACGATGTCGTTGGCTGAGGCGCCTGATCGATCGCGTCGCCCTGGTTCGTTGTGCGATGCGAAGAGCGAGAAGCTCACGTTGCTGAATCCGCGGTTTGCGATGTCGTTTCTGCGGGGGCCGATGACGGGGGTGGAGATTCGGAGGGCGAAGGAGGCTGCGGAGTAAGCAAGCTGTCAGTCGCTCATCGCACCGAAGTCTGGTCGCCTCGAATGGGGTTCGAGCTCGATGACGACCACACCACACGACGCACTGTTCAAGGCCGTGTTCTCGCGACCCGAGAACGCAGCCGCCGCACTCAAGCCGCTCGTACCCGAAGCACTTGCCGAGGCGACTGACTGGCTGTCGCTCACGCTCGAACCGGGCAGCTACATCGACGAGGAGCTGGTCGAGCGACAGACCGACCTACTCTTTCGCGCCGACATCGCCGGCACCGAGTCACGCTTCTACTTGCTCTTCGAGCACCAAAGCGAGCCCGACGCGCGCATGCCATTTCGCCTCCTTCGCTATATGATTCGTATATGGGAGCAAATCGAGCGCACGGAAGCAGACAAGC
>JBILQT010000153.1:0-17600 GCA_044373065.1 Sandaracinaceae bacterium | reverse complement strand
ACTTCACCACTGGTGGTGAAGGGCGATGAAGTCCTCATCGATGACCTGCGCGAGGAGCTCGTGGGCGACCCGCGCGTGCATGCCTGGCGCAAGGTTGGCGATGCCGAGCCGGGCCTTCCCGAAGCGGAAACGATGATGCTCGAAGCAAGGCCTCTTCCGGTGCTCGATGCCTCACCTCAAGGGCCCGCGCAGGCTCCGCTGACGAATCGCATTCGCCTTGAAAAACAAGCCGACGAGCATGGATTCCGTGTGCCTCCGAGGCTCCTTCGCTTGCTTGCCCTGCATGATGAAGAGCCCGTCATGCGGCGTCTCTTGGGCAAGCTCGGGATGGACGCGATCGAGGTGCGTGACCTCGTGCGTGATTGGGATGCAGACCCGTGCCTCATTGCGTTCTCAGGCCGCGGCAATGGCGATGAGGTGTGCCTCTATGTCTACCCGCCCGAGGCGCGTGCCGAGCCGCCCATCGTCGAGTTCTTCCACGAGGACAACCTCATCGAGCCACGCGCGCTGCGCTTCGATGACTGGCTCTCGAACGAGCTCGATGCGGTCAGTGAAGAGGTTCCAGACCTCGCTCCGATCGCCCAGCGCGTGCGTGAGGCCCTCGGTCTTGCGCAGGCAGAAACGATCGATGTGGATGCGATCACATGGCCGTCCTGGCTCGACGCCGCGCGTGGTGTGGGCGCGTTCAAGAACGCCAAAGAGTGCGATGCGAAAGCCCGCAGCCTCGTCGCCTCAGGGCACTTCGCCGAGGCCGAGCGCTGGCTCCTGCGCGCCTACCTCGCCTCCGATGGACAGGGCGGGACACGCACCTTGCTCGCGCGCGTCTACGGCGAGCTCGGATGGAGCTTGCCCAGCGCACACCTGGCCTCACGCGACGACTGAAACGAAAAACGCGAGACCCTTTGGCCTCGCGTCTCTCGCTAGATCGACATGATTGCAATCACATCGCAATCATATTGCTATATTCATGCAACCGCGTGCGCGCTCGGAAGCGCTGGGGCCTTGCGCTCGCTCTTGCGAAGCTCGACCGAGACCAGCTTCGAGATGCCGGGCGTCTCCATCGTCACGCCGTAGAGCACATCGGCCATCTGCATCGTCTTTTTGCTGTGCGTGATGACGATGAACTGCGAGTGGCCTGTCATGGAGCGGATGGCCTCGCAGAAGCGACCAATGTTGGCCTCATCGAGCGGTGCATCGACCTCGTCGAGGAGACAGAAGGGGCTTGGGCGATGCTGGAAGATCGAGAAGATGAGCGAGACGGCCGTGAGCGCCTTCTCTCCACCGCTCATGAGCTCGATCGCGCCAATCTTCTTGCCCGGGGGCTGCGCCACAATCTCAACGCCCGTCTCAAGCAGATCCTCGGGATTGGTGAGCATCAGCTCGGCACGACCACCGCCAAAGAGGCGCGGGAAGATGAGCTTGAAGCGGTCGTTCACGGAGTCGAAGGTCTCCTTGAAGAGGCGCTTGCTCTCGCGGTTCATCTGCTTGATCGCCTTGTCGAGCTGAAGGAGTGCCTCCTCAAGATCCTTCTGCTGCGCGTGGAGATACTCGTAGCGCTTGGCCTGCTCCTCGTACTCCTCGATGGCCATCAGGTTGATCTCGCCCATGCGCTCGACGAGGCGTGCGAGCTCATCAATGCGCGCCTTGGTGTTCTCGTCTGGGAGGTCACGAAGGTGGTAGTCGCCGATGACTTTCGCGAGTTCCACACGATGACGCTCACGCGCCTGCTGAAGGAGATTGTCGAGCGCGAGGCTGAGCTCGCGGCTCTCCAGCGTCAGCTCATTCACGCGGCGTGCGCCGACATCGATGCGCTGACGAATCTCTTTGAGGTCGGCCTCACGCACGAGGAGATCGGCCTTCACCGCGTCGTAACGAATGCGCGCCGCATCGAGCACCGTGTGCGCCTGCATCGCGCGCTCGACGGTGATGAGGAGCTCTTCCTTCGCTGCAAAAAGAAGGGCAATCGTCTCGCCCTGCTGATGCGCGCCGCGATCCAAATCGCCACGCAGACGCGCCTCGCGCTCGCCCAACTCGGCGATCGAGCGATCCAAACGGTCGAGCGCCTGACGGTCACCCTCTGCACGCTGCTTGGCCTTCGCTGCACGCACGCGCACATCCGAGACCTTCTGCTGCTGCGACTCCACAAGGGCGCGACGCTCCTCGTAGATCTGCTCGTTCGTCTCGCGTGCAGCCTCGGCATCGGCCTTGATCGAACCCGCCGTCTCGATCTCGCTGAGCGCCTCATTCTCCTCGCCCTGCGCATCTGCAAGCGCCTGCGAGAGGTCGTCTGCTTCCATCGCGACCTTCTCGACGCGTGCCCGCGTGCGAAGCAGGTCTTCCTCCGAGCGCTTGAGGTCCTTGTCGGCCTTCACGATCGCAATCTCAGCGTCATGCGCCTCGGTGCGCGCCGCATCGAGCGAGGCCTGACGCGAGGAGATGCCGCTGCGCAGATCACCATGCCGCGTGACCGCTGCGTTCATGTCGAGGTCGAGCTTGCCGACGATGCCGTGAAGGTCGCGGATCTCGCGCTTCACCGAGATCATGTGCGCCGAGGCCTGCTCGCCCTTGCCGCCGGTCATCGCGCCACCGCGGCTCAGAAGCTCCCCGCGCTGCGTGACAAACGAGGCGACCAGACCGCCATCGTGAAGGCGACGTGCCGCGGCAAGGTCACTCACGACCACGACGTCTTCGAGCAAGTGGCGCACGAGCCATTCGTCTTCCGCGTCGTAGCGCACGAGGTCCGCAAGCCAGCCCACGATCGCGTCATCAGGAGGCAAGGCAGCGAGCGGCGCCACCACACGGCGTGGATAGCGCGGCACCACCGTCGCGCGTCCGCGGTCTCCACCCTCCAGGAACTCCAGCACCGCAAGGCCCGCAGTCGCATCGCTCACGACGATGTGCTGAAGCTTGTCGCCGAGCGCGCCTGCGAGTGATTGCGTGAGCGACTCCGGGCACTCGATGCGATCGGCAACCAGGCCAATCACGCCCTTCTGCTGACGCTCTTCATCGGTCGCACCAAAGCGCGTCATGACCGAGCGAACACCACCGCCCACGCCCTCAAAGCGACGCTGAATCTCCTCGATCGAGCGAAGGCGCGAGCGACGTTCCGCAAGCTCAGTGCGCAGCTTGTCGACCGTCCGCTCGCTCTCGGTGATCTGCACGCGCAGCTCTTTGAGCTCGCTCTCAAGCTGCTCTTTGCGCTCGCCCGTCGTCATCTTGCCGCCGCGCAAACCCTCAAGACGCACGCGCAATTCATCAACGGACTGCGTGAGATCTACGAGCCGCGCCTCTTGCTCCTCGCGCTCACTGCGAAGGCGATCAAGACGCACGCGCGCATCCTCACGACGACGCTCAAAGCTCTTGAGCACCGTCTCTGCACGCACGATGCGCTGCTGCGCCTCGTTGACGCGTGAGCGCGCCTGCATCGTCGTCGCCTCGGACTCACTCGACGCGATCTTTCGCTCTTCGAGAATGCTCGTCTCGCGCTCAAGCTCATCGATCTCATTCCGCTCGATCGACTCAAGCTCGGCCAACGTTGCGAGCAAGCCATCACGCTCTTCCGCAAGGATGCGGCGACGCTCGCTCAGCGCACCAATCTCACGCTCGGCCAAGC
Source organism: Sandaracinaceae bacterium (assembly GCA_044373065.1). Taxonomy (GTDB): domain Bacteria; phylum Myxococcota_A; class Polyangia; order Polyangiales; family Sandaracinaceae; genus JAFLCL01. Next base: position 13,987 of record JBILQT010000153.1, on the reverse strand, counting down.
GCTCCGACTCACGCAAGCCCTCAAGGCGCTGCTTCGCGGACTCAAGCTTGCCCTCAAGGATGCGCGCGTTGTTGTCGAGGTCGTGCGAGGTGCGCTGTGCTCTGTCCACTTTGGACTCAGCATCCGAGACGATGAGGCGATCGGAACCAAGCTCGGCCTCGCGAATGCGCAGGGCTGCGCGCTGGCCTTCGAGTGTGCCCTCGGCCTGCACGAGCTCTTGGTTCACCACGCGTCCGGTGACGGTCAATTCCAAGAAGCGATGCGCTGCGACATGCAGCTCAAGGTCTTTGATCTCGGCGCGGTATTGCTTGAAGCGCTCGGCCTTTTGCGCCTGACGCTTGAGCGAGGCGAGGTTCTTGTCGATCTCGGTGACGATGTCGCCGATGCGCAGAAGGTTCTGGCGCGTCTGGTCCATCTTGCGTTCAGCGGCCTTCTTCTTGGCCTTGAACTTCGTGATGCCAGCGGCCTCCTCGATGAGCCCGCGACGGTCCTCGGGCTTGGCCGAGACGATGTAGCCGATGCGGCCCTGCTCGATGATCGAGTAGGCCTTCGAGCCGACGCCGGTGCCGAGGAAGAGCTCGGTGATGTCCATCAAACGCACGGGCGTTTTGTTGATGAGGTACTCGCTGTCGCCGGTGCGATCGAGACGACGCGTGACGCCGATCTCCGAGTAGTCCTTGTACTCGGGAGGCGCGATGCCATCGGCGTTGTCGAAGGTGACGGTCACCTCAGCGAACGAGTGCGGACCACGCGACTCCGAGCCGTTGAAGATGACGTCTTCCATCCCCTTGCCGCGGAGATTCTTCGCGGACTGCTCACCCATCGCCCAGCGGATCGCATCGACGATGTTCGACTTGCCGCAGCCATTCGGGCCGACGATCGCAGTCACGTCGTGATCAATGTTGATGACCGTGCGGTCAACGAACGACTTGAACCCGCAAATCTCGACTTTGGTGATCTTCATGTCGGCTCTTCGGTCCCTCCGAGCACCACGATGTTGCACACGTGATCCACTCGACGGGGGAACCTTTGTACGATCGCCCCCGAGCGGTCGCAACGAAAAAGGATCGACCTGTGGTGGGGCTCATTCTGTGGCAACCACAACCGGTAGTGGTGCAGAGCAAAGGTGATCCAGACAGATACGACTGCGGATTCGATCAGAAGGAGACGTTCAGCGACGGGTGTTCAGGGTTGATCCGTAAGCAGAGATCGATCCAGGGGGATCGAATCTGACGCCGCGCGAAATCTTTTTGGCGTGGGGCCGTAAGGACGAGACCGTCGCGAGAGGCGTGGCGGATGGGAGTGATCTGATGCGTCTTGAGGCCTTGAGTGTTCTCTTGTTCTTGCTGGGCCTGAGTGGCTGCGATTGCGTGCCGGGTCGCGTGCGTACGCTGACGTTGAGTGCGGCCCAGCGTGCGCGTCTGGGTCCCGATGGAACGACCTCCAGCGCGGCATGTCGCGAGGTATGTGCCGAGTTCGAGACCTTCCTCTTGGATGCAGACTTGCCGCGGGATGCGTTCTCATCGGATGCAGGAGATGCAGGAGATGCAGGCGTGCGGCAGGCGAATGTCACGCAGTGTGAGGTGGCGGGGATGCAGCTCACCTGTCGCTACGCGGGAAGCTGCCGCTGACGGCATATGCATGCGCAATGCGCGTAAAGTGACTCGTGGCTTTTCGCGACGACAACGAGGCGCAGCGCGCGCGTGCTCATCAGCTGGAGGCGGAGCTCGAGGAGGCCCGGGAGCGCATTCGGGCGCTGGAGGGGGCTGAGGAGGCGCGTGCACGTGCCGAGGCGCGCATCGCAGAGCTGGAGCGGGCACCGAAGAAGGAGACGCCACGGCAGCGGGCGCGTCGTGAGAAGGAGGAGCGCAAGGCGCAGCAACGAAAGGAGCGCCAAGAGACACGCAAGGCCGCCCCTCCGCGTGCCGAGAAGCGCTTCGTCGTTTTCGGGATCGTGGCAATCATCGTCGCAGTCACCGGGGCCGTGCTCTCGCATCGGGAGCGCGAGCCCAGCCTGCCCACGCCAGACCTCACCGCGCAGCTCGACCCTCATGCACAGCCGAGTGAGGGCACAGTGATGCTGATGCAGGGGGCGCATCGCTATGAGGGCACATCAACGCCACGTTTCTCCGCGCAGGCACTCGCTGCCAACTGCGCGGGCTTCGTCTCGCAGGTGCCCACGCTCGGCCTCACGGTGGGCCAGCCCGAGTTCGTGGCGATGGAGGTCGCGGAGGACGATGCGCTGGTGGTGCTTCAAGGGCCGTCGGGCGTGCTCTGTGACGTCGCAGAGGGGCCTCAGAGGGCACGCGTAGGCGCGATGTTGTCCACGGGCGCCTATCGCATCTGGGTGGGTCGTCGGCATGCATCGACCTCTTCGCTCACGCATGTTCTCGCGGTGACTCAGGGCTCAGATGCGTTGCCCGATCTCACGCATGGCACGGTGGTCATCCCGATGCTGCCGTCCGAGTGATGCGCAACAGACCGCGTGAACGTTCGATGAAGGGCCAAAGGAGTTTCCCATGACCGATGAGACGTACGTAGAACGAGATGAGCCCGCGCGTGAGGAAGAGGACAGCACCGAGTCTGGGATTGTCATCCCCTGGGAGCGCCTGAGCGAGGGCGCGCTGCGCGGTGTGATCGAGGAGTTTGTGACGCGCGAGGGGACGGAGTACGGCGATCACGATGTGAGTCTCGACGACAAGGTGCGCGATGTGCTGCGCCAGCTTGAGAGGCGAGAGGTCGTCGTCCTCTTTGATGTGAAGACGGAAGCCGTGAACCTCGTGCGGGCGCGCGAGGTTCGTCATCTGCTGCAGGATTGAGAAGCTACGCGATCACATCCCGCGCATCTGGCAGCACGATGTCGGCATGAGGAAGGGCGTGCAGAGTGGCTCGATCGCGCCGGTTGGGAGGACGCGGTAGTCGGTCCCTTCCACACGCATCTCACGCGTCTGGGTCACGCCCTCGCGGGCGCGTGAGGCGGCGGGGTAGCCCGTCGTTGTGGCGTCGCGCAGGGGGCAGAGTGGAAGGCCGCAGAAGGGCAGCACGGGGGCGCAGCACTCGGCGGTGGGAGCCACGTAGGTGACGGTGTCGGGCATGCCCGCGTTGGGGCCTGTTGTGCGAAGCGCGGTCTGGCATGCGGCCATGCCGTGACCGTCGGCCGTGCTCATGGGGTCGGGCGCATTGGTGCCGTCATCATCGACGACGGCGAAACCGCCGCTGCGGCCCTGGTCGCTCAGAAGAAGCGTGCTCTGGTCGCAGGTGGGCAAGGTGCCATCGCGGTTGGGCGCATCGAGTTGGTTGACGGCCGTGGGGCGATACGCCGTGTCGGGGCAGCCGAGCTCGTTGGGGATCGACCACGATTGACTGGAGTAGCTCGCGCCCTCGTAGATGAAGCCCGTGTCCGTGCGAAGCGCAGATTCAGTCTGGCATCCAGGGGTGCAATCGGCGGCCAAGGTGCCGCCTGCAACACAGGCATCGAGGCAGGTCTGAAAGACATCGACGACACGCCCGCCTGCCGCGCCCGAGAGCACGTTCACATCGTAGTTGCCGGTCGGAAGCTCTTGGCAATCCGTCGGCCTTCCCTCGTAGAGCTCGGCGATGTTGCCTGGTGCGATGAAGGGCACGCGGCAGGTGGCTGGGAAGGCTGCGTTGGTCACGACCACAGCGACCGGAGGCACGATCACATCCGCTGCGCGCAGGGTCGAACGCTCGACGAAACCTTGGCGCACGCCAAGTGGAACGGTCGGACGGATCGAGCCGATGAGGAGCACGTCGGGAAGGCCTGCGCGCGTCTCTGCAGGGCTCTTGGCGCGACGCATGAGGATGGCTGGCGTGTACCAGGGCACACCACTTGAGCCCAAGATCGGATGCCCGTCCGGCACGCCATCACTGTTCGCATCGATGCGCTGAATCGGCATGCCGTACGCCTCGGAGCGGAAGTCGAAGCTCAAGCCCGCAGCGGTGAGCGCATTGCCGTACGTATGCCCGCGCGCATCCATCGCCTCGGGGCCATCGATGAGCGAGATGCGCATCGTTGCGAGCTGATAGAGCGCCTCTTCACGCGCGATCGAATCGGCGATGAGCGGAATCGTCGCCTCGGAGGAGAGTGCGGTCGTGGTCTCGCTCACGTGAAAGAGCGGGCGCTCCGTGCGGATCGGCGCGCCGAGCGTGACGCTCACGCCATCGAGCACAAAGCCGTTGGGCGCCATCTCGGCAGCGGGAAAGGTGAGCTGCGCGTACTGCGGCAACGCTGCCGAGGCACTGACGAATGCGCCACCGCCAACATCGCCTCGCGTCGCAAGACTGCGCACAGAGAAGAGCGGATTGAAGTCCGCGTCGGCATCGTAGAAGCCGCGCAGTTGGTAGTCGCGACCGAGACGAATCGTCGGCCAGGTGAAGGCGACAGAGCGTGAGATCGGCGCGAGGTCTGCGGCCGTGGGCTCTGCGGGCATGCAGTCATTGAGTGAGAAGAGCGTGTTGCCCGGCAACGCGAGAAGGTTCTCCGCGCCCGTTGCACTGCCCGATGGCGGCGGCGGATTGTCGTAGCGGAAGAGCAAAAGCACGACGTGCCCCGGCACCTCCACGGCCTGCCCCGATGCATTGCGAATGCACTGCGGACGCTGCCCGACGTAGAGCACCGAGCCCTCCATCACGCCTGTCAGATCGGGCGCGACGCCACCGCGATTGCGCGTGAGGTCGGTATTTGGTGCCTCGCAGGCGACGCCGAAGAGGACTGTCGATGCGGTGAAAAGCGCGACGCGCGTGGAACGAAGAGTCGACATCAGAACCTCACCGCGACGTTGCCGAAGAGACGGCGATCGACTGGCTGACCGTAGGGGTGCTCGCGATGTCCGTCGGCGACCAAGTTCGTGCCGACCACAGAGAGCTCCAGGTGATCGTCAAAGAGGGCCCAGCCAACGCGCGCGTTGAGCGTCACGTAGTCGGGGATCGTCACGAGTGTGAAGACGACCTGGTTCGTCGCGGGGTCGACATCCTGCTCAGACCATGTCTGTGCGCTCTGCCAAGAGAAGTCGACCGAGACGTTGAGACCGAAGGGCGCGCGGTATTGAACACCGCCGTTGATCATGTGTGCGCTCGTGCGTGCATCGCGTGCGAACGCGCTCGATGCGACCGTGCCGCTCAAGGGTGCGGTCTCGTGAATCGCGTAGTTCGCGTAGAGATCGAGGCCGTCGATGGGATAGGCGCGCGCGGCAAGCTCGCCACCGATTTGGCGGAAGCTTCCGACCTCGTTGTTGAAGCGAAGCTGCTGCACGGCAAAGGCCTGATCGCGCTCGTTGTATTGCGCGTTGGGGTTACCGCCGTTGAAATCCCAGAGGCGATAATTCTGCACCTGGGAGAGCGTGATGAAGTCGTAGACGACGTTGAAGTAGCCGTTCAACTCGAGCGAGAAGAACTCGCTCATCGCGTTCATGTAGCCGAGCTCGACCGAGATGATGCGCTCAGGGTTCAGGCTCGTATTGCCCACGCCGAGGGCCGTTACGCCGCGCAGGGGCGTTTGGTTCGGCACCTGAATGTAAGACTCAACGAAGGTGGGTGAGCGGAAGGCCGCGCCGCCGGTGAGACGAATCGTTTGGCCATCGGTCGGATGCACCACGAGCGAGCCGCGCGGCGAGACCTGCGGGCCGACGAGCGGGTGAAGATCGCCGCGCACGGAGAGGACGATCTGCACGACGTCGGAGAACGAGAGCGTGTCTTGGAGGAAGAGCGAGCCGTGGTTCTGCGTCTGCGCGCCGCCTTCAATCCAAGGCCACTCGATCGCTTTGAAGCGGTAGCCGATGCCGCCGATGATCGCGTTGTCGATGCCCTCGAAGCTGAAGCTGTTGCGGTAGACGACCTCCGCATCGAGCACTTCCTGCTGCACACGATGCTCTTGCGCGAGCGCGATGCCGCCGGGTGTCGTCGCCTGGTTTTGCGTGAGGATCGAGAAGCGATTCCAGTAGGCGCGCGCCGTGAGGCCGACATCCGTCTCGAGCGCGATGTGGGCCTGTGAGAGGAAGCCCTCGGAGCCCCAGAGCTGGCGCAGACGTGAGAGGCCTTGGAAGGCGAACTGCCCCTCGGAGATGCCACCGCCAAAGCGAATCGAGGAGCCGCCATCGAGACGCACAATCGCCTCACCGTTGGCTTGAAGACGCTGCGCGCCGAGGTTCGGGTCGGAGGAGGAAGGCCGCAGATCGACGCGCGAGGGACTGACTTCGAGCGCGTATTGATCGGCACGTGAGTAGCCGCCGCTCACGCGAAAACGAAAGCGATCGACGCGTGCAGAAGCGCCTGCCACGAGACGGTATTGGCCTTGGTTGCCAATGCCTGCGCTGAGGTAGTTCGGCGCGTCACCAGGGTTCCGCGTGATGACGTTGATGATGCCGCTGAAGGCGTCGGCGCCGTAGAGCGCGGAGGCCGGGCCGCGGATGACCTCGATGCGCTCGATGTCTTCGGCGTTGAACGGAAGGAAGTTCCAGAGCGTGGTGCCGAGGAAGTCGAGGTAGGCCGAGCGACCATCGATGAGCACGACGGTGCGGTTCGACAAACGTTGATTGAGACCGCGGATGTTGATCTGCGGATTGCCCGGATCCGTATGGAGAATCGAGACGCCGGCCACGCGACGCAGGGCGAACGCGGGCTCTTGCACGCCCGAGAGGCGGATGTCTTGGGCGGTGACGATGGTCGTCGAGTTCGGTGCATCGAGCGGCGACTGTGCGGCGCGCGCAGAGGAGACGACCGACTCCTCGTAGGTCGTCTGCGGGCGGGTCTCGGTCGGCGTTGGTGAGGTCTCCGCAGGTGTCTCTTCCGGCGTCTCGGTAGGTGTCTCTTCGGGCGTCTCGGCAGGCGTCTCTTCCGGCGTCGTGGGCGCTGCTTGACGTCGCTCGCGCAGTGAAGTCGCCAACGCACGCAGACGCTGTGCACGCCCGCGAAGCTCATCGCTGCTTGCTGCCGCCGCGAGCAAGTCGATCTGCTGCGCGCTCTCTTCGAGGGCTGCGATCTCTTCTTCGGTCGCGACGGGTGCGAGCTCCACTTGGGGCGCAGGCGTTGGCTCTGGCGCAGGCTGAACACGCGCTGCATCACGGGCCGCACGAAGCTGCGTCAGCTGCGCCTCGACCTCCGCGCGATCGGCCGGGTCGCTCTCAAGATAGCGCTCGAAGTAGGTAATCGCCTCGTCGTTGCGCGAGGCCGCGGCGTAAGCGCGCGCGATGTTGAAGAGCACGTTCGGGTGCGGAAGGATGCGATACGCCTCCTCCAGTTCCGTGATGCCCGCATCCAGCTGATCGTCTTGGATAAGCTGCATGCCGCGACGGAAATGCGTGCGCGCCTCGGTACGCACGTCGGCATGCGCAACCTCGGGAGCCGCCCAGGGAGCGGCGCTTCCCGCGAGCGCCAGCACAAGCGGAACCCATCGTCGCTTGCGCGTCTTTTGAGCCCTGTCAGCCCTTCGCTCGGCGTGTGACTTCATGTCGTTCTCTCAACGCGCACAAGGCGCTCACGAGCGCGAGGCTCAGTAGGGGTCAGGCCCGATAAGGGTCAGTAAGGGTCATCCCGATAGCCCTCGACATGCGCGGGCTCCATCATGCTTTCCATCATCCCAGCAGCGTCCGAGGGGCGGCGTGCAAGACGCGCATCCACCGCGAGCGACTCGCCTTCCACCGTGCGACGCACCGTCTGAGGCACAAAGCCGTTGAGCGAGAAGACAACCTCAAGCTCGCTCCCCTGCGCAGCTTCCTCCGGCGTGAGCACAAGCTCCGTTGGCGTCGGCCCCGCGCGATGCTCACCCACGCGAACAAGCGCGCCGCTCGGTGTCGACGTCAGCGTGAGCGTCACGGGCGCTGCCACTGGGACTTCAGGCTGCGTCGGGTCGGTCGTTGGATTGACCGGATCGGTCGTCGGATTCGTTGTCGGCGTCGGGTCTGTTGCCGGGTCTGTCGCAGGAAGCTGTGTCGTCGGGTCTGTGGTGGGATTCGTCGTCACAGCCGTCTGTGGCGGTCTCTGCATGACCACAAACGCGACTGCACCGAGGGCCAACGCGAGCACCAGCGCGACGAAGGGCCAGAGCCATTTCGGCGAGGTCGCAGCGGCTGGTGCAGGAAGGACGGTTGAGCCACTTGCATCAGGCCGCATCAGGGGGCCCGACATCGGCACCGACATCTCGCCGCTCGCAAGCCCTGAGTTCATCGGCGGCGCCGAAAACGCAGTCGGCGTCGGGTCCTGCGGACGCAGCTTCGGCACGCCTGTGACATGCGAGGGCGTCAGGTTCGGGCTCGACACATCGGGGTTGGGCGTCCCCCGCGACATCGCATCCGGCGGCAGGGGCAGCTCGCGCGAGCCTGTGTACGAGTGCATCTCCGCGTCGCCGACAATCTTCAGCGCCTTGAGCAGCTCATCCATGCTCGGAAAGCGCTCGGTCGGGTTCTTCGCCATGCACTTCATGACGACGGCCTCAAGCGCCGGCGAGATGTTCACCGCAGGGTTGATCTTCGCGAAGGGCGGCGGCGCCTCGTGCACGTGCGCCATCAGGATGTTCACCGAGTTGGGCCTGTCGAAGGGCACCTTCCCGACGAGCATCTCGTAGAGCATCACGCCAAGCGCGTAGATATCGACGCGACCATCGGCGCGCTCACCCTGGATTTGCTCCGGCGCCATGTACTTCGGCGAGCCCATGAAGAGGCCCGTCTGCGTCAGATCCTCGGTCGTGTCTTCGGTGTTCTTGACGAGACCGAAGTCGAGCACTTTGACGAAGTCCGCATCGTCATCGTGCTCGATCAAGAAGATATTCGCCGGCTTCAGATCGCGATGAACGATGTGGATCGCATGCGCCTCGCGAAGGGAGCGACAAATCTGGCGGGTGATGTGAAGGGCACGCGTCGGCTCAATGACGACGTCGTCGCGCAACGCACGATGCAGTGTGCGCCCCTCGAGCAGCTCCATCGCGATGAAGTAGACGTCATCGTCGGAGCGGCCGTAGTCGAAGATCGTGACCGTGTTCGGATGCGTCAGCTTCGCGCAGGTCGCGGCCTCCAAGAAGAAGCGCTTGTGGAATTCCGGGTCGTGCTCGCCCTTGTAATTCGGGTGCAGCACCTTGAGCGCAACTGCACGTCCGAGCGGTGATTGCTCCGCGCGATAGACCCTTCCCATGCCGCCGCGGGCAAGCAGCGACACCACGCGATAGCGCTCATTGATCACGCGCCCGACGAGTGTGTCGGGAACGCTCTGAGACGGCGAAGGCGCCTTGCCTTCAGACTCGCTTGTTGTGTCGCGCGCTTCCAAACTGCGGAACCTCCGAATCCCTGATTGGACGTTGCGTTCCGCCCCAATGTCAACCTTCGCGGAGTTTCCCAACGCGGACATGTGCGATCCCTGCCCTCTTCGCCGCGCGGAAAGCGCCTCGTGGTAGAGGCCGCGTCACGCATGTTCGTGGATGTCGCCTTGCCCGTTCCGCTTCGCAGACTCTTCACCTACCGGGTGCCGAGCGAAATGCCTGCGCCAAGCCTTGGGTCACGCATCGCCGTGCCCTTCCATGGTCGGAAGCTCGCAGGTGTCGTCGTCGCGCTGCGTGAGGAAGAGCCAACGTTTCGCACCAAGGATGTGCTCGGTGTGCTCGATGGTGATGTGCTCTTTCAGCCTGCGCTGATCGAGTTCTTGCGTGAGGCCGCGGACTACTACCTGCATCCCCTGGGCGAGGTGCTGCGCGTCGCCTCGCCTGCGCTGCGTGCCGACGATGTCGCGCAGCTGAAGTCACGCGGGGCCATCCAGAAGGCCGACGATCTCGCAGGCAAGCGTGTGCGCGGGCAAGACGTGACGCTCATCCGACGCACCGCCACGCCCACCGCAGGGCGTCTTGGCGCCAAGCAAGCGGAGGTGCTCGCCGTCCTCGATACGCGCCTTGAGATGCGCGTCGATGAGCTCGACAAGCTCGTCGTCCGTGCGCGCAGCGTGCTCGCAGCACTTGAAAAAAAGGGCCTCGTCTCGTTGCAGAAGCAGCGCGCGGAGGACCGCTTCTTTGAGGGCGAGATCGCCCGCGACACACCGCCCGAGCCCACCGAAGAGCAGGCCTTGGTGCTGGCGCGCATTGAAGAATCCGTGCGTGCGCAACGCGCCGAGACGTTCATGCTCCATGGCGTCACTGGCGCAGGCAAGACGGAGGTCTATCTCCGTACGATTGCGACCGCGCGCGAGCTGGGTCGTGGCGCCATCTTGATGGTCCCCGAGATCGCGCTGACACCACAGCTCGTCGGACGCTTTCGCGCACGCTTTGGCGATGCGATTGCCGTCCTTCACAGCGGCCTCACCGATGTCGAGCGCGACAAGGCCTGGCGCAGTCTCCGGCGCGGCGGAACGACCCTCGCGATCGGTGCGCGGTCTGCACTCTTTGCACCCGTAGAGAACCTCGGCGTCATCGTCGTCGATGAGGAGCACGACGGCTCGTACAAGCAGGAAGAAGGCTTTCGCTACCAGGCACGCGACATGGCCGTGCTGCGTGCGCATCGCGCAGGCGCCGTCTGTTTGCTCGGCAGTGCAACGCCCTCGCTGGAGAGCTTCCACAACGCCTCACGCGGCGCGTACACGCTGCTTACGCTGACCAAGCGCGCCACCGAGCGCTCGCTGCCGCACGTCGAAGTGATCGATCTGACGCGCACAGGTGCAGGCCCCTCCGGCGACCCGCTGCTCACCTTGCCGCTTCATCGCGCGCTCGAGGCCACGCTGGAGGGCAACGATCAAGCGATCCTCTTTTTGAATCGCCGTGGCTTCTCGCCCACCCTCCTCTGTAAGAAATGCGGCGCGATTGCGAACTGCCCAGCCTGCAGTGTCGCGCTCACCGAGCACCGCAAAGCCCAGCTCTTGCGCTGCCATTACTGCGACTACACCGCGCCTGTCGACTCACCGTGTTTGATGTGCGGCGGCAAAGAATTGGAGCCGCTCGGCCTTGGCACCGAGAAGGTCGAGCACAGCTTGGAGCGCGTCTTTCCAAGCGCGCGCGTGGCGCGTCTCGATCGCGATGTGGCCTCAGGGCAAGGCGTCGAAGAGGTGCTCGATCGCGTGCGTCGCGGTGAGGTCGATGTGCTCGTCGGCACGCAGATGGTCACCAAAGGGCATGACCTCCCCGGCGTCACGCTCGTCGGTGTGCTGCTCGCAGATCAATCGCTCGCGTTCCCCGATTTTCGCTCGTCGGAGCGCACCTTTCAGCTGCTCACGCAGGTCGCCGGACGCGCCGGTCGCGGTGCCAAAGAGGGCCGCGTGGTGCTGCAGACCTTCCAGCCGCATCAGCCCTCGATCGTGCATGCCGTCGCACACGACTACGCAAGCTTCGCGGCGCACGAACTCGAGACACGCCTTGAGCTTGGCTACCCGCCCTTTGGTCGCTTGATCGCGATCCGCATCGATGCCCCCGACGAGAAGAAGGGCGAGGAGATTGCGATGGCGCTCGCGCTCGTCGCCAAAGCAGAAGCTGGCAAGAGCATCGAAGTGCTTGGTCCTGCACCTGCGCCGATCGCACGCATTCGTGGGCGATTTCGCTTCCGCATCTTCCTCAAAGGCAAAGATCGCAAGTCGCTGCGCAAGGTTGCGATCGCCGTGCTCGCACGCATCGAGGAGGGCATCGCACCTGCGCGCGCGACGCTCGATGTCGACCCTGTCTCGATGCTCTGAGGCAACGCTGTGAGGCAATGCTGTGAGGCAATGCTGTGAGGCAACGCTGCGCATGATGTGCGGAGGGTGAGTCACAACGACGCACCTCGCGCCCAGACGTGCTCGGCGTGGCACGATTGCGTCCTCTCCTTCGAAAGTCGAACTCATGCGAACCACGCAGACGCTCCTCTCCATCCTCGCCCTCTCGCTCGCGGGTTGTGCAACGCCCGAGGAGAGCATCGACCTCACCTTTCAAGCGCGCGTCGGTAACGAGGCCTTCGCCTGCGGGCAGACGTACGCAAACATCGGCACGACACGTACCTCGCTCACGCCCGCCGATCTGCGCTTCTACGTGCACGACATTCGTCTCGTCACCGAGTCAGGCGCCGAGCAAGCGCTGCACCTCGACAACACCGACGCCCAAGGGAGCGGCATCGCGCTGCTCGACTTCGAGGATGGAACGGGGCCTTGCGCAGAGTCAGGCACGCCCTCGATGAACATGTCCCTGACCGGAACAGCCGCAGCGGGTCGCTACACCGAGCTTCGCTTTCGCATCGGTGTGCCGCAGCAGTTGAATCACCTCGCCCTCGAAGCCGCACAGGCGCCGATCAATGTTTCCTCGATGTATTGGGGCTGGCTCGGTGGCTACAAATACCTGCGCTTTGAGGGGCGCACGACGGGGCAGCCGACGGGCTTTTTCTTCCACCTCGGCGCCACCGATTGCACGGGCTTTCCCATGCGCGGCGAGCCTCGCATCTGTGTGAATGGCAACCGTCCCGAGGTGCGTGTTGCCCTCCCCGCAGACTTCACGCCGACCACACATCGGTTCGTCGTCGATGTCGCGCGCTGGATGGCGGGCGTCGACCTCGACACCAACCAGAGTGGCGCGTCTGGCTGCATGGCCGACGTCGATGATCTCGATTGCCCGAGCTACATGGCGACGGTCGGTCTGCCCACACCCTCCACCCAAACGCTCGTGAGTGTGGAGCGCGTCGCGCGATGAGAATGCGGGTTGCAGCGGGGCTTCTCGTTGGGACGAGCTTGCTCGGCTGCACCCCAACGCCGACGTACAATTGGGACCTCCCTCCAGGCATCCCGGCGCCTGTGGTTCCGGCCAACAATCCGATGAGCGCTGCGAAGGTCGAGCTCGGTCGGCATCTCTTCTTCGATGAGCGCTTGAGTGGCAACGGGACGCAGTCGTGTGGCAGCTGCCACGATCAGTCGCGCGCGTTCACGGATGGCCTTGCGGTCTCGCTTGGTTCAACCGGCGAGTCCACACCGCGCAACGCCATGGCGCTCGCCAACGTCGCCTACAACGCCTCGCAGACCTGGGCCAACCCCGCGCTCGTGACGCTTGAGCAACAAGCCCTCGCCCCCATCTTCGGCGAGTTTCCCGTCGAGCTCGGCGTGACCAACCGCGAGGCCGAAGTCGTCGCCCGCTTCCGCGAGGACACGACGCTGCGGCCCATGTTCGAGGAGGCCTTCCCCGGCCAAGCCGACCCCGTCTCGATGGCAAACATCGTCTTTGCGATCGCCTCCTACGAGCGCTCTCTTCTCTCGTTTGGCTCGCCCTACGACCGCTACTTCTACGGCAACGATGAGACGGCCATGAGCGACTCCGCACTGCGCGGCATGACGTTCTTTTTCTCCGAGCGCGGCGAGTGCTTTCACTGCCACGGCGGCTTCAACTTTGCGGGCAGCGTCGTGCACGGGAACGCCCCCAACGTGACGGGCGAGTTTCAGAACAACGCGCTCTACAACATCGACGGACGCGGGGGCTATCCAAGAGGCAACCGAGGCCTCTACGAGCACACCGGCAATGCGAACGACATGGGCCGCTTTCGTCCACCCTCGCTACGCAACGTCGCCCTCACCGCGCCCTACATGCACGACGGCTCCATCGCCACGCTCGACGGCGTGATCGATCACTACGCCGCAGGCGGACGCACGCTCACCGAGGGGCCCAATGCAGGCGTCGGCAGCGAGAGCCCCGTGAAGAGCATCTTCCTCCACGGCTTCACGCTCACGACCGAGGAGCGCGCAGACCTCTTGGCCTTCCTCGAGGCCCTCACCGACGAGGGCTTCGTCCAGGGCACGCGCCACCAAGACCCGGCGCGCGACTGAATTCGCGAAGGGCCTCAGCCGAGAATCATCTCGCAGGCACCGGTGGTGAAGCTCATCAGCAGCGCTGCCAAGAAGGCCGTTCGCCAATCCTTCACGTAGAGCTTCTTCTCCGCGAAGGTGCTCGCGATGCGCAGCACGATGCCCGTCGCGAGCAGGCGCGTGATGAACGAGAAGAGAAACCCAAGGCCCAGCGTGCCAAAGCCGATCAGGCGGAAGAACGTCTCGCCAAGGA
>JBILQT010000152.1:0-17621 GCA_044373065.1 Sandaracinaceae bacterium | reverse complement strand
ACGATCTCCGATGCTGCACGCGAGTGGCTCGCGGACAAGGGCTACGACCCGCAGTTCGGCGCACGCCCGATGGCGCGCACGGTTGAAGAGAATCTGAAAAAACCGCTCGCGGAATTCATCCTCTTCGGCAGCTTGCGCAACGGCGGCACGGCGCACTTCGATGTGAAGGACGTCGATGGCGTGAAGAAGCTCGCGCCAACGATCACGCCCGCAGTCTCGGCATAGCCCTCACGCATGCGGTACACGCTCAAGGCGATGCCGGTCTACCTGCTCACGGACGAACTCGTCTTTCCTCCACCCGAGGGCGCGAGCCGTGAGGGCGTGGTCGCGATCGGTGGCGACTTCCGCGTGGAGCGCCTCCTTCTCGCGTACTCGCAGGGCATCTTCCCTTGGCCCACCGAGGGCATGCCGCTCCTCTGGTTCTCGCCAGACCCGCGCTTTGTTCTCAAGCCGAGCGAGGCCTACATCTGCAAATCGCTCCGCAAGACGATCCGCAAGGGCGTCTTCGAGGTGCGCTTCGACACGGCCTTCGAGCGCGTGATCCGCGCATGCGGCGAGGTGAATCGGCCCGGCCAAAACGGAACGTGGATCACGCCGGAGCTCATCGCGGGCTACGTGAAGCTGCACGAACTCGGCTATGCACACAGCATCGAGGCGTGGAAGAACGGTGAGCTCGTCGGCGGCCTCTACGGCGTCTCGCTCGGCAACATCTTCTTCGGCGAGAGCATGTTCGCGAAGGAGCCTGATGCGTCGAAGGTCGCCTTCGCGACCATGCTTGGCCACTTCGTCTCCTGGGGCATCGAGCTCGTGGACTGTCAGGTAGCGACCGATCACCTCGCGCGCTTTGCGGCGAGCAACTGGCCACAACGACGCTTCCTCAAGACGATGCGCGAGCTCGTTGCGCATCCAACGCGCAAAGGACCTTGGAACGCGAACCTCTCGCCGGTGGATGCGCTCTCGCATCTGCCCGCGCGCTCGGAGTTCGAGCCCGTCTAGCGGCTCAACACGCGGCGCAACTGCGACGCACTCGCATCCGAAGCGGAGACCGGGTCGACTTCACCGACGAGCACCAAAAGGGCGCGCGCATGCACGCGATGTTCGCGCGCAGCCGTCTCATCTCCCCGCTCCTCTGCCGCGCGAACAAGCCTTCGCGTGAGGCTCAACGCAAGCGACCAAGCAAGGCGCGCCTCTGCGCGATCACGCCGCGCGAGCATCACGTTTTCATTGCGCGCAAAATGCGACGTCGCATCCATCAACACAGCGTCCGCATCGCCGGGATGACCCTGCGCATCGAGGACGCGAACGAGCCCAAGCCAGAGCCGAGCATCGGGCGTCGCGCGCGCCATCCCCACGCGGAAGGTCTCCTCCGCATCGCGCAGCGCACCGCGCGCCAGCTGCACTTCACCCAGGGCGACGTAAGCAGAGGCGGTGGAAGGGTCTGCGGAAATCGCATCGCGAAAGTACGCAGCCGCACTGACGCGATCGCCACCCGCGAGGAATCGTTCACCCAAGCTTACGTATTCGGCTGCGCGCTGGGCCCGCATCTCCGCTGCGCTACGCGCTGGTGCCGTGTCTTGCGCGCGGGCAGCCGAGGCCGCGAGGAGAAGAAGTAGAGCGACTGCGTGGCGCACGGGATGAGTGTATCGCGCGGCGCTTGTCTGTGGCGTGGCACCCGGTTCGGTGGTGCACCCAGAGGTGCATCGCTATAGTCGCGCGCTTTTCAGCCTTTCGGCCTCGACCACTGCCTCGGAGTTCATGTGACGACTCAAACCGCTCGCGCGAGCACAACGCCATCGGGCAGCACCCCATCGGGCAGCACGAGCAGCCTGATGCGCTACGCGCCCTACGCCGCGTTCTTCTTGTCCGGTGCGTCGTCGCTCATCTTCCAGACCATCTGGACGCGCATGCTGCATCACGTCTTCGGCGTGACGTCGGTCGCGATCAGCACGGTGCTCGCCGTCTTCATGGCGGGTTTGGGCATCGGCAACTGGGTCGCAGGCAAGTACGCGAACCGCATCAAGCACCCCATTTTCGCGTACGCGTTCGCCGAGCTGGGCGTCGCACTTTGGTCGCTTATCATCCCGTTCCTCGTCGCATCCGACGGCTGGCTCGCCACGGTGAACGCGACGCTGCGTCAATCCTTCGGCGCCGAGTCCGGCGTGTTCATGATCGCGCGCTTCCTCTGCGTGGTGCCGATTCTCCTCATCCCGACAACCTTGATGGGCGCATCGACGCCGCTGCTTGTGCGGCACTTCGTCTCGACGAGCGACGACTCCGCAACCGCCTCGGGCAAGGTCGGTTTCCTCTACGCGCTCAACACCTTCGGCGCCGCGACCGGACCTATCCTCTCCGCGTTCATCCTCATGCCGAACGTCGGCCTCTCCGTGACGAACATCGTCGCGTGCTCGATGAACTTCTCGCTCGCGCTCCTCATCTTCGCGCTTCGTCCTCAGCTGATCGGAAGCACCTGGGCAAGCGGTGAGAAAATCTCGGTCTGGCCGTCCGCAGCATCCGCCAAGCCGACGCGCGCCAGTGGCATTGCGACTGCGATCATCGTCATCGGCGCCATCTCTGGCATCGCGTGTCTGCTCGCGTCCATCACCTTGCACGATGAGAGCTCCGCCTTCGCTTGGGGCCTGCGCATCGCTGGCCTCGCAGGCTTTGGCGCGGTGCTCGGCGGCATGATCATGTCGTCCTCCGCGAGCGCGCTCGCACATGATGTTGAGCGTGCTGAGGCAGAAAAGAACGAGAAGCCAGGTGAGAAGAAAGACGACGTAAAGGCGACCTACCGCGAGGTTTCGAAGGCAGACGCGAAGCCCAAGAAGGGCAAGAAGGCGGCGAGCGACGAGCCGAGCGAAACGACTTCCGAGCCAGAGCCGAAAGCCGAAGCGGAAGCCTGGGTTCCGCCCATCGCACGCAAGGTCGCATTCATCTGCTTCGCACTCTCGGGTGCCGCCGCGCTTTGCTACGAGGTCGTCTGGTCGCGCGCCTTGGCGATGACGATCGGCTCATCGATTTACTCGTTCGCGCTGATCCTTGAGACCTTCCTCATCGGCATCGCAGTCGGCAGCGCCGCGATGAGCTCGCTCCTCGGAAAGAACAGCCGTCCCCTGCTCGGTGTGGGTCTCACCTCCGCACTGATGAGCTTCCTCGCCAACGTCCCCTGGGCACTTGAGATCCCTGTAGCCAGCGGCCAGCATCATGGAAGCGTCGGCACCTGGCTCGGCATCTGCGTCTTCCCCCTCGTGCTCATCATCGCCGTGGGCCTCTACGCGCGACGCACCGCCGAGCAGAACGCCATCATGGGCGAGACACGCGACGTCTCGACGCCGATGGGCCTTGTGATGATCGCCGTCCCCGCCGTCTGCGCGCTGATCAACGTCACGTACTACTCGGTCGGCTACCTCCCGAAGATCATCACCTCGGTCGTCGTGGTCGTCTCGATCTTCCTCGCCGTCACGCTCGCGCTGCGTAAGTCACCGGTGCTGCTGCTCGCCATCGTGCAGCTCTTCATCGGTGTCGCGACGGTCGTCTCGTACTTCTGGCAGGACGAGATCCCCTACGGCTTCGCGATGCTCGTCGTCAGCGTCGGTGATCTCCCCACGCACGTCGGCACCGTGCAGTTCTTCATGTTCCTCACCGCGATGCTCTGCACGCTCCCCGCGACGCTCGGCATGGGCGCGATGTTCCCGCTCACGATTCGCGTCTGGACGGCAGGCGGTGGCGCAATCGCTGAAGACGTCGCCATCGTCTACTCGGGCAACACGGTCGGCTCCATCGTCGGCTCCTGGTTGCCGGGCTTCGTGCTCATGCCGCTCATCGGCATGGAGCGCACCCTCCACGTCGGCATCGTACTCAACATGCTGCTCGCGTTGATGATGCTCATCGCAGGCGCAGCGGAGCCGGAAGACGCCGAAGAGAAGGCGAAGTTCGAGCGTGGTGAGCGCAAGACCAAGCCCGGCGAGTTGCCCACCTGGCATGCGATCACGGTCTACATCCTCGCGCCTGCGATCCCCGCGATGCTCGCGCTTTTGTGGCTCGGTTCGCAGCGCCCAGAGATTCGCTGGAACCAGACGCAGATGACGCTCGGCGTGTTCCGCGTCTCGCTCGCGCAGGGCATGCTCGACCCCACGAGCTGGGGCCAACCTGACCTCGTCTACTACCACGATGGTCTCTCCACCACGGTCACGGTCGAGCGCTGGGGACATCACTTCGCGCTCAAGAACAACGGCAAGGTCGACGCCTCGAACGGCGATGATATGCCCACGCAGATCACCGTCGCGGCCTATCCGCTCTTGATGCATGAGGGCGGCCCCACTGACCTCGACGTCGCAGTCGTTGGCTTCGGCTCCGGCGTGACCGTCGGCAGCACCCTCTCCTTCCCTGTGCGCAGCGTCGACGTCATCGAGCTCGAGCGCGCCATCCCCGAGGCCGCGCGTTTCTTCCAAGACGTGAACCTCCTTGAGTACACGCTCGATGAGTTCCCCTACGTCGAGATGGATCGCCTCACCATCTACAACGACGACGGACGCAACTACCTCGCGGCCACCGATCGCATGTACGACGTGATCATCAGCGAGCCCTCGAACCCGTGGATCACCGGCGTCTCCGATCTCTTCACGATCGACCACTTCCGCATCGCCAAGCGCAGGCTCCGCACAGGCGGCATCTACTGCCAGTGGGTGCAGCTCTACGAGATGAGCCCGGAGAACATCAAGACCATCTTCCGCACCTTCGCGGAGACCTACCAACACGTCATCGTCTTCGCCGCGGACGACCACTCAAGCGACACCGTCATGCTCGGCTCGGATGCGCCGCTGCCGCTCGATCTCGCGCGCCTCAACGCCTCGTGGGACTTGTCGGTGCCGGGCCGCATGACCGTCCGCGATCAACTTGGCCGCGCAGACATTCACTCCTCGCACGACGTCTTTGCGCGCGTGCTACTCGCAAGCCGCGATGAGGTGATGACGTACGCGCAGATCGAAGACCGCCTCGTGGAGCACGAGTGGCAGGTGGATTGGGGCTCGACGAATACGGGCACCTGCGACCCAGCAACGTGCCGTCGCCGACGTGTCGAGATCAACACCGACGACAACGCCGTGATCGAGTTCGCGGCGCCGCGCGACCTCATCGGCTTCGAGCGCTACGAGGGCTACCTCTCGACCATCTACTCACACACGTGGCCCTTCGCGCGCCTTGAGTCGCAGCTTGAAAACTTCGGCGAAGGCAACGAGCGCGCGCGAAACCTTGCCGAGCTCGCGATGTCGCTCGTCGCACATGGCCGCTACGACCAAGCCGCCGAGTTCATCGAGCAATCACAGCGCGCAGGCCGCGCACGCGAGACGGCAGTCGCACTCGAAGTGCTCACGCATCTCATCTCAAGCGACCGCGAACCTTCGATTCGCATCGAGCCGCCCATCCCAGGGCCCGAGCTCGATCGCAGTAACGCGCGTCGCCTCATCGAGGGCTTCGACCGTGTGCGCGATGCGGTGGATCGCAGTGAGTATGGCGAAGCGCTTGCCGCGATGGAGAACATCCCGTCGCCCTTGCGCCTGCACAGCGGCCCCTCGATGCGCTTCCTCTACGGCTACCTGCTCTACAAGGCCGCGAATGGTTCGCCCTCACAGAACCGTGCCTCCGCCGACACGCTCGAAGAGCTCGTGCGGACGGAAGAGGACTACGTCACGCGCCACCCCGAGGCGTTCTACTTCCTCTCGCGCGCACTTGATGCGGAAGGCGAGTACGACCAGGCGCTTCCCTTCATGCGCCGCTACGTCGAAGCACGTTTGGTGAGCTCGCGCTCCGACTTCGCCAACGCACCCGAGCCGCCCGCATCGGAAGCACCGACAACCAACGCCGAGGGCGAGTCGGACAAGACAGAGCACGACGAAGTGGCGCCCGTGGCGCCCGTCACGCCCTGACCAGCCCGCTCGCCACCAACTCGATTCGCCGTCACGCGCCCTTCGCACCCAGGTGAGCCACCTGCCAAGTGCGAAGGGCGCTGCGCATTCGCCGCGAACCCACCTGCGCAACCAGAGAAAAACCGGCCGGGCGGCCGGACCGCGACAAGCCAAACTCCCCGCAATTACTGGTTTTTCCGGGAATGCGCGGCGCTGGCACGATGCCTGTATAGAGAGGGGCAGGAGGCTGAAATGAGCGAAGTTACGATGGCCGCGAAGGCACTGAATACGACCCCGGCCCAGCCGCGCGCGCTTCGAATCCTGGCGAAGTCGACGTTTCGCGAGCTGAAGAGCAGCGGCTACAACCGGTCCGAGATCCTCGCCTTTGCGACGGAGATGCTCTCACTCGTGTCGAGCGACTTGCGCGACCAGACGGTCGAAGCCGACGCAGAAGAGTGAACATCGTCGGTCTCGGTGAACGAGGCTGATTCGATAGAGGGCGTACCGAGAGGTGCGCCCTTTATCGTTCCGTCGCGCGAATTGTTGATGTGCGTTCCGTCGATGTCGAGGCTCTGCGGCGCCAAGGCGGGCGTGCAAGACTCGCCGCCATGAACGACGTCCTCCGCATTGGCCCGCACACGTTTCACTCACGCCTCTTTGTCGGCACTGGGAAGTACAAGGACGTCGACGAGAACATCGCGGCCATCGAGGCATCAGGTGCCGAGGTCGTCACTGTGGCGGTGCGTCGCATCGACATGAACGGCGCGGATGGCCAGAAGCTCAGTCGCTACCTGCTCGACAAGAAGCTCTCGATTCTTCCGAACACGGCAGGCTGCTACACGACCGACGAGACGGTGCGCACCGCAAGGCTCGCCCGCGAGATGCTGGGCACGAACCTCGTGAAGCTCGAAGTGATCGGCGACCCGAAGACGCTCTTTCCCGATGTCGTCCAGACGCTTGATGCTGCCAAGGTACTCGTCGCGGAGGGCTTCGTCGTGCTCGCCTACACGTCCGATGATCCGATCACGGCGCGGAAGCTTGAAGACCTCGGATGCGCGGCCGTGATGCCGCTCGCTGCGCCGATCGGAAGCGGCCTGGGCATTCGCAATCCAACCAATATTGAAATCATCGTGCAACACGCGAAGGTGCCGATCGTCGTCGATGCTGGCGTGGGCACAGCCTCCGATGCTGCGATTGCGATGGAGCTCGGCTGTGATGCCGTGCTGATGAACACGGCCATTGCGAGCGCGCGCGAGCCACTGCTCATGGCGAGCGCGATGCGCAAAGCAGTCGAGGCCGGACGCGAAGCGTTCCGCGCGGGGCGCATGCCGCGTCGCCTCTACGCAAGCGCATCGAGCCCACTTGAGGGCATCATCGGGAGCCGCGTCTGAGCGTCTCGAAGCCGAAGGCGCGCTGGTCTTACGACCTCTACATCCTCACCGATCTCTACGGCCCGCGAGGCCTCACGCCCTACCTTGAGGCGCTGGAGGCCGCCCACGCAGACGCCTGCCGCGGACGCGTCGCACTTCAACTGCGCGACAAGGTTGGAAGCGATGCGGACATGCTTGCGGCGGGTCGCGTGCTGCATCCGCTCGCCTCGCGTGCGGGTGTGCCTCTGCTGGTGAATGAGCGCGAGGCTGTCGCGCATCAGCTCCATGCCGACGGTCTGCACTTGCCAGAGCGTGCGCCGCTCACGCCGCGGGGTGCGCTGACGTGGATTGCGGCATCCGCGCATGACGCGACGGGTGTGCGAAGGCGGAGCGATGCCGACGTGCTCGTGCTCGGCCCTCTCGGGCATGTGGAGGCAAAGAACCCTCCGATGACGGATGAGGCGTTTACGAACTGCGTTCAGCACGCTGTGCAACCCGTCCTTGCACTCGGGGGGATTCGCACCTCAGCAGATGTGGCGCGCGCACTTCGGCTGGGCGCCTTCGGAATTGCTGTCCTGCAAACGATTTCCCATGCGGAGCATGGCGGTACAGCCATGCTTGGCTGGCTTGAAGCGCTGAACGAAGCTCGCGCGGGCTTCGCTCTTTCTACTAAGCTGCGCCCATGAACGATAGCTTGCGAATGCAGCTGCTGAAGCTCGTGGTGCTCCTGGCCATCATCTTCGGCATCGTGGTTGGCGTCTTGCGCTGGCAGTACGTGGACGTAGTTGCCGTGGCCAACGACGCGATGGCTCCCACGGTCTTCGCGGGCGACGAGGTCTTTGTCTGGCGGACGCACGAGTTCGAGCACGGCGACATCGCGGTATGCGTGCATCCCCGCGCTCCCGGCACGTACGTCATGGGACGCGTGGTGGGCCGCCCCGGCATGAGCCTTCGAATGGAGCGCGGGCAGCTCTTCATCAACAACCAGCGTGTTGATCAATCGCTGAGCGGCGAGGCGCAGATCGTGGACGCGAGCGGGCACAGCCAGCGCTTCAACTGGGGCCACGAGCATCTTGGCGAAGTCGAGCACCTCGTCATGCAGCGCACCGACAGGCCGCAGACGATGCGACCGCTGGAGCGCGTCGGCGGGCTCCTCCTGATGTCGGACAACCGCTCGCCCCCAGTGAACGACGGCCGCACCTACGGCCCGATTCAGCCTCAGAACTGCATCGGAAGCGTGTTCATGCGTTGGACGGCTTCGGGTCGCGCGCCTGCGACCATTCCCTCAGGGATGCTCGACATCCTCGACTGAGACCAAGACAACGGAACGACCAAGACGACGGAACGAGAGAGGGCGCAGCGGAGACCGTTGCGCCCTTCTTCTTTGCTCTGCGTTTGACGACTACCAGGTCGACGGTGCCAGATCCGCCTCGGGGTCGTTCGCGAACGGATGCCAGGAGTAGTCACCGCTGCGCACGGACGAGATGAAGTAGATCACGGCAAACGCGATCGAGAGCGTCACGCCCAAAAGACCCAAGAAACGTGGGCCCGTCCAGTACTCGTCGTCTCGCTTCAGACGCTCGGCAATCTCTTGATCGTTCACCGCGACACCTCGTTGACGGCACAAGCGCCGGTTGCGAAGCGAACTACCGTGAAGCAGTCGGCCTGTCCAGCCCTGTCGCACCTGGCTCACTGAAGCGCGTGAGCGTTGCGCGCTCCGCCCCCCAAGCGAGCGCGATCAGAAGATGCTCGACCCAGACCGCCCACACAGGTGGTGCCCCGTGCCAGGCATGCACGCTGAGCATGAGCACGGAGGCGACCGTCGCCGCGAAGCCCCCAAAGAGCGCCTCGATCGGAAGGCACCAGAGCACATACCAAGGATGCAGCTGGGGTGAGAGCAACAGCACGAGCAAGAGGGTGTCGCGGAGCGCGCGGGCGTCGGCATCGCGACCCCGTCGCAGAGACGCCGCGAGCACCACGGCAAAGACGAGAAGGCGCGAGAGCCAGCGTGCGAGCTGATGCGGATGCACGAGCGCTGCAGGCGGCCGCTTCTTGATCGGGATTTGCGCGTTGGGATGCAGGCTTGAACCCTCCAATGCCAAGAGCCCGGGGACCTCGATGCGACCCTGCCCTGGCGACCGCAACGCTTGCCGAAAGCCATACTCGATGAGCGCGTACGCGCCTGCGTTGCCCTCCCACCGACGCGCGTACTCCAGCGCTCCAGCGTCTCGCTCACTGGCGTATCCGGCGTGAAGAAGGGGAGCCGTGATGAGCCCTGTCAGTGCAATGCCCGCGAGCATGAGAGGCCGATGCTTTCGGAAGAGCACAGGCAGCAGAAGCACACCGACGAGCTTGGTTCCGATCGCGAGGGCGAGAGCCCCAAGTACGGGGAGCGCACGCGACGCACGCGAGGCCTGCCAGAGCAGAAGCACGCCGCCACCGGCAAGGATGTCGATGTGACCGTCGAGCAAGGTCTCGAGGACGAGTTGCGGTTGCAGGAGAACCAACGCGGCAACGAGCGATGAACGTGACGCGCTCTCATCGAGCACCGCCTGACGGCCAGCAACGTGGGCGAGCGCATGTGTCATGCAGAGCAACAAGAGCTTCCACCCGATCAGCGGCGAGGCGCCTCCAAGCGCGCGACCCAACGCAAAGAGCATTTGCGCAAGCGCCGGGTAGATCGTCGGAATCTCTTTGTGATTGATGAGAATCCACGTCGCGTCGCGCATCCCGCGAAGGGCCGCATCATCGGGCGCGTAGGCGTAAGGGTCGATGCCCGAGAGCGTCATCCGCCCATCCCAAAGGTAGCGGTAGACATCATCCGAGAAGTGCGGCGCTGCGAAGAGGAAGGGCAGGTGCGCGATGAATGCTGCGAGGTGAATGCGCTGGCTTGAGATGGCGATGCCTCTGCGCCACATCAGCGTCGCGAAAGGGATGAACGCGAGCACGCCGAGGTTGAGGATCCGCGCATGCGCAGACGGGTCGAGCGCCACGATGCCGGTCCATCCGACAAGGGATGCCAGCAGGGCGATGAGCGCCGCATCGCGATGGAGCTGCATGCCTAGAGCGGCAGGACGACGACCGGCAGGCGCTGCCCCTCGGAGAGCGAGATGCGGTAGACCCCGACCACGCTACCGCGCGCCGCGACCGAGACCGTGACCTCGGTTGGGCCCGACGTGCCGCATGAACCCCAATAGTGCACCTCGACGAGGTACTCGCCGGTCGGTGCTGCGCCAGGCCAGAGGACGTTCTCCACCGCATCACCGCCAGAAACGCATGCGCCGCGCGCGTCGTGATCGAGTCGACCTCCGGAGGGCGAAGCGTCGGAGAGGTTGCTGATGCGAAAGCCACTCGGCTCGGTCACGTAGAGGTCGATGTCCGCCCCGGTGCTCCATGCCGCGCTGATTTGAAGCGACCCGGTCTCCCAGCCGCAGCCCTCGTCGATGCGCCCATCGCAGTCGTCGTCCAGCGCATTGCATCCTTCCGTCGCATTGGCTGCGCAGGACCCTTCGACTTGCGCAACACCCGCTTGCGGCGTCGCCTCGATCGGTGCCGCGACTTGGAATCCAGCACCCGCCATCGTCGTGCGCGACTCAATGGCCGTGGTCTGCGTTGCACTACCGCATCCGAGTGCGGCAAGGCTGAAGACAGCGATGATCCGGGAGGCGTTCGACATCGTACGGCGCGGCACCTTCCCACGAGGATGCGCGCGAAGGGAACGAAACCCGCGTGTCGCTGTCCAAGACGTGTGCACGCAAGTGATACGCTCGACATCGTGACGACTGCGGAAGAGACACGCGTGCGACGCGACTTTCGTCTTCTTCCCTCCGAAGACGTTGAGTGGCTCGCGCGTCCTGTTCAGGGTGTCCCGCGTGCGCCCCTCCATCACGTCGCTGTGCTCTCGTGCGCAGGCGTCGCGACCGCCTCGGCGCTCTTTGCAGGGTTGCTGCGTGCCGCGGAGTTTGAGGGCGCAGGTGCATGCATCGCCGTGGCGCTCTACGCGATCATCTTCCTCGTCGGGCTAGAGCTCTGGCCTCGCTACGCGAAAGACCCGTGCGAGTTCGCGATGACGGAGCGACGCGTCTTCTGGAGGCGTGGTGCAAGCGTCCGAGCCTTCGACAAAAAGGCGCTCTCGTTTGCGCGCATTCGCTGGCATCAGAGCGTGCGCGGCGTGGGCACCATTGAGCTTGTGCGTGCCGTCCCGTTTGGCCCTCTGATGCGACAAGAACGCGTCGTGCTGCACGACCTTGAGCGGCCGGATCTCGTTTTGGCGAAGCTTCGCAATGCCGAGGAGCGAGAGCTTCCTGAGGACGTCGAGTCGCGTGTTCTTGAGCTGCTTGATCCGGACGAACAGGTGCTCTGGGGCGCAGGCCCTGAGGGCTGGATGCTCGGCTGGCGCGACATCGCGACCGCGCTACTGGGCGCCTTCGTTGTGCTCCTCGCGCTGGGCTATGCGAGCACCACCTTTGGCGCGCTCGCCTCGCTGGAGGAGGTTGGCCTGCCTGTTGGCTCGCTCGTCTGGTCGCTCTTCTTCGCGGCCTGCCTCGTCACCTTCGTGATGGTTGGGTCTGTCGGCTGTGGCCTCGTCTGGTGGGGCGTCGTGCGGGCACGCGCGGAGGGGCGCGATACCGAGTACGTCGTCACCGATCGCCGTGTGCTCATTCGACGCGGACGCACGGTGCTCTCGCTTGATCGCTCGCGCATCTTCGACATGGCCGAGCTGAAGAGCTTCCTCGGGCTCACCCACGTCTTCTTCATTCTCGACGGACCCGAGGGCCGCGCACTCGGCGACAGTGGCGCGCTGACAGGCCTCCTCCCCGCGCGCGACGCTGTGCCGCCCGTGCTCTACGACTTGCGCGACGTGGCCGCCCTACGCGCGCTCTTTGGTCGCGGAGATCGAGATAGCCTCGGCTGAGCGCTTGGCGACGACCGCATGACGCATCATCCTTGCCCCGCGCGCACTTGACTGCGCCCGCAAGGAGTCCTTGATGCCCTCGTTCGTTTCGAAGCACGCCTCGCTCATCGCCTCATTGGCCGGCGCCTCCGTCGGTCTCGTCTCGCTCGCATGCGGCAACGCAGAGGGCGCAACCAGCACGCCCCCCGTCGAGACGCCTGCGGTCGAGGCGCCCGTCGTCGCGCCGCCCGCAGAGGCACGTGCGAGCTGGGATGAGCCCTCGTTCCTCCTTCGCTCCGAGCCCGTGGGTGCGTTCCAGGCCGGGACAGAAAGCCACCTCGCGATTCGCCTTGAGGCACGCGGCGACCATCACGTGAATCAGGATTACCCCATCTCGATTCAGATCACGGCGCCCGAGGGAGTCACGCTTCCGCACGCCACGCTTGGACGCCCAGAGGCCGCTGAGTTCAGCGAGGCCCTCGCCCGCTTCGACGTGCCCTTCACCGCAACGGCCGGTCACCACGAGCTCCGTGCGCTCGTTGACTTCGCGGTGTGCACGCCCGAGTCCTGTATGCCCGACACGCGCACGCTCGCCATCGCGATCGACGTCCCCTAACGCCCCCAATACTTTCAGGAACCTTGCTGCCTCTGAACCCCTCACGCAGTGTCCGGCGAGCACGATGAGGAAACGCGCAGACATCCCAGCCATCCCGCGACGCGACGCCTCTGAAGGGAGTGCCGACGCGATGTTCAGTGCGTTCGTGCAGCGTGCGAATACCGAGCAATCCGAGGTTCGGCGTGAGACGCGTTCGGAGCGCGACATCCCAGTGGACGACGGCGAGGTCGGCGATGTCACCTCGCCACGTTGGACGGACACGGTTGAGCTCCTCCTGGAGGAAGACGGCGCGAACGATCTGGATGCGAAGCTCGTCGTTGAGGACGACGAGGACGAGGCGGAGGCGGTGCCGCTCACCCGGCGAAGGAGTTCGCGTCCGGCCCCCGCCGACGTGGAGGCTGAGACCAGGATGTTCCACGCGCGCGAGCTTGTGGAGCGTCTGCGTGCCGACCCAGCAGCGGCATTGAGTACCGACACTGTCGTGGAGGCGCTTCGCGGGGCGCGCGGGCCCTCCCCGTCCACGCAACGCCTTGAGGCCGCAAAGCTCGTCCCGCGTGTGGATGAGGTGCCTCGCCCAGAAGCACCGCCTCACGAGCGCAGTGAAGACGGCCTTGCCCCCTCTGGCGAGCTCGACCGCATCCTGACGGACATGGCCGTCCTGCTTCGCTACGGACACGAGGCGCAGGTGCGCCGCTGCCTGGACGCCCTCCGCACGAAGTACCCGCAAGACTTGATCCTCACGCGCCGCTTCGCGGAGTTCTACGTCGCCAATGCGCGGCCGGATTTGGCGGTGGAGCAGCTCTTCACGCTCGCATCCGCGCTCTTTGAGCGCCGCAACGTCGAGGGGATGCGACAGGCACTGGAGCAGGTGCTGCGCATCGACGCGAACAACGACCGTGCGCGCCGATTGATGACGTTGCTGGAGCAGCGCCCTCCGGCCGAGCGCTAGGCGTTCCTCGCGGTCAAAGAGCCTAAGGGCACGCGAGGATGGCTTCCGCGATCGGTGCCGCCACGCGTGCCACTTTCGCTGCGTCCACGAGCATCGCATCGGTTGGCTCGTAGGCCTCCACGAGCAAATCGCGACGCACCTCCAACGCGAAGACTTGCCCCGGGTGCGCGGCCACAAAGCGCCAGAGTTGCGTGCTCGGGTGAAGCGTGTACGTCGAGGCCTCCGTCGGCGAAAAGCCCACAGTCGTGAGCTTTTGGAGCAACGCATCGACGAGGCCCTCGGGCGCATGACGCACACGCTCCGCATCCAACGTAAGCAGGTCAATCTCGGGACGAACGGCGAGCGTCTTGCGCACCTCGGGCGCGTGACACGCACGCAACGCTGGCACGATCTCGCGATCAATCTTCGCGATGGGGAGCACGTAGGGGCCGTACGTATGCGGCGAGAATGCGAGCCCTCCCCGCGCACACACCTCGTCGTACGCCTTCTCGACCAAACGCACGTAGTCGCGGTGAAGCTGAAGAAGGAGCGCGATGTCACGCGGGTCGTCCACGTAGGGCGCAACGCCCGCCGTCATGCCACCCGCGCCGAGCTTGTCCTCGGTCGCCTCCAAGCGGTTCGCGTCGATGAACGTACGCGGGATGAGGCAGCGAATGAGCAGTGCTGACTTAGTTGGCTGCGCGTCCAACAAACGCTCGGTGACCTGCTTGCCTAGCTCCCAGGCGCCGATGTCCGTGTTCACATGGAAGAAGACGTGAAGGTCTTCGGGCAAGTCGCCCACGAGGCGTGCACGGAGCGCATCGAAGTGCGCGCGCTCATCCGCGCCATGCGGCACCTCGATGAGCAGCGTCGGGAGCGTCTCTGCACTCGCCTCAGAGCCCCACCAGCGCTCGACCTGAGCGACACCTGGGATGACTTCGATGGAGCGTTGAATCTGCGAGGCGGACATCCCCGCAGACTACGTCACGTCGGTTTCAGAGCGCTTCGATTTCGCGCGCTGCGAGCCAGCCCTCACGGCCTCCGCCGAGCTTCACACGCGCCCAGTTTCCATCGCGGACGATGATCTCCGCGCGCTCACCTTCGAGCGCCTGGGCTCGCACCGAAGAGGCCTCGCGCGGGCCCTCGTGAAGCGCGACGTCGTCACCGACAATCACGCCGGGCGCGCCCGCTGCAAACGCGCCACGACGCGAGAGCAGCCCACCGCCTGTGACAAGCAAGGTGAGCAAGACGAGCGGTGCAGCCACACCCACGCCGATGCGCGCGCGCTCCCCCTGAAGCACAAAGAGCGAGGCGAGCAGTGCCGAGAGCGTGAGCGTCAGCGCGAGCACCACGAGCGCGAGTGCGTCTTCGGACAAGAATGAGAAGAGCGCCTCACCGAAAGGTGCGCCTGCTTCAATCGTGGCCTCGCCATCTCGCTCGGCATGACGACGGCCAACAATCGAGCGGCTCGCTTGGAGTGCTTGAGACACCGCGGCATCCGACGGGCGCAGACGCAAGGCGCGCTCGAACTCGGCAATCGCGCGTCCATGCTGCCCTGCGCGCGCATACGAGACGCCGAGGTTGTAGCGAACGTCCGGGTCGTCGACGCCTGCTTCCGTGAGCGCGGTGTACGAGGTGATCGCGCTCTCGTAGTCCGCCCGGAAGAAGGCTTCGTTGCCCGAGGAGAGCATCGCATCGAAGGTCTGCGCAGAGGCGACAGAGGGCGCGCTGACGAAGAGCAACGCGAGCAGAAGAAGCACGCGATTCATACGTCCTCCTGACGCGGCACAAAGCGCTCGATCTGGCCCATGCGCGCCTTGGCGCCCTCGTAGGCTTGCTTCATCTCAAGCTCACCTGAGCCAGCGCTGCTGAAGCGCGCCATCTCCGCAAGCTCGAGGTCGCCGATGATCGCATCGATGAGGCCCGCATCCATCCCGCGCTCGCGCAGCGTGCGACGCAATTCGGGGAACGTGAGGCTGCCGATAGAGCTTCCCAAGCGCACCTCCAGCGCGCCACGAAGCGCACCCGCAAGTCCCGAGTAGAACGCGCGCGCATCCTTCGCACTCAACGCCTGGGCGCACTGCTCGAGCTTCTTCCGCGCGTCACGCGCCTGGCGTGCGCCCGCATTGGCCGCGAAGTGCTGATCGCGACGACGACGCCAGAGCGAGACCAACGCAAACGCGACGAGCGCCAACGGGCCTGCAGCGAGCCCCCCGCGGTACCACCAGGTCGATGCGATGCGTGTCGAGCGACGTGCGAATGCGCTCTCGGTTCGCACCGGGCCAAACGCAGCCGTCTCGTCCTGGGTCGGCGCCTCGATCGATTCCTCTTCAGGCGTCGCCTCGGGCGTGTCTGTCGCGACAGCGTTGCCTGCCGCCGTGAGCGTCAACGCAGGCGCTTCCGCTGTTGTCCATTGCTGTGTCTCGGTGTTCCACACGGCCCAGCGGAAGGGCCCAATCGTGTACGTGCCGGGCTGCTCGGCGACGATGAGCCAGCGAACATTCTTCTCGCCGCCCACGCGCTCACTCACCACGGTCGTCCGCTGGCTCACCTCGGGCTGAAGGATGCGCAAGCCGGGGATGTTGAGCGTGGGCGTGTCGGTGGATTCGACGTGGCCGATGCCACTCAGATGAAGGTCGAGCGTGACCGCATCGCCCGTCGGAATCTGCGCGCGATCCAAGGTCGAGGTGACCTCCAGTGTGCCCACGTGGCGTGACAACCCAGCCGGCGCACCCTCGGGTTCGACGACGTTGATCGTCACCGGCAGGCTCGCACGAGTGACCGCTGCAGGGCCGCCGCCAAAGATCATGTCGAGCGGATTGCCCACAGGGACTTGCAGTTCCATCGCACCGAGCGTCAGCGGGCCCGCACGAAGCGGAAAGGCCGCGAAGCGACGCAGCGTGTACACACGAAACGTGTTGTTGCCGACGCTCTGCACGAGCGCCTCGGGCGGTGCGTTGCGGTCGAGCAAGTCATGCACCCAGAAGCCATCGGTGGAGGGCTGCTGCGAGACCTGCGGCGCCGTCGCAAGCGAGCGCACGTAGAGGTAGTACGTGACCGTCACCTGCTGGCCCAACGCGACCTCACGTCGATCGACGACCGTGCGCACAAACGCGTTGTCATCGTAGACAGCGCCATCCAAGGGGCCCGAAGGCGGCGCGCCTGGATTCGCTGGCGGCGCATTCGGATTCGCGCTCGGGCCACCAGGCGCGGAGCCTCCGACGCTGAGGGTGATCGTGTTGCTCTCGACGGTGCGGCCAGCGATCTGAATGCGCGCCGGGCCGATGTCGTAGCGACCTTCGCGACGACCGCGGAGCACCAGCGTCACACGCGAGCTGCTCTGCACGATTTGCTGCGTCCCGCCGGTACCGAAGGTGAACTGCATCGGGCGCGAGAACTGCCGACTCATCACCTCGAACATCGAGAGGTCTGGCAGCTCCGGCATCCCCGCCTCTGCGCCCTGCGCCTCACAGCTCACATCGAGCCGAAAGGCTTCATTGACAGCAACCTCCATGCGCTCCGCAGCGATGGTGCATCGACCAGTCTGCGCGTGCGCACGCCCCGCCAAGAGCGGCAGCGACAGGAGCACGAGCAGCGTCCAAGCAAACCTCATGGGCTACCAATCCTGTGCAGGACGACGTCGCTCGCGTTGTCCACGTGCTCGGGCCCGTGCGCGCTCAAGGTTGTCTTCGTTGTCTTGCAGCGCATCGAGTACGCGCTCCTGATCGGCCGGGAGTGAGCGCTCGGTCGTTCCTGGCGCCTCGGACTCATCCGGCTCGCCCTCTTGACCAGGCTGCTCCTCTGGCTGCTGTTCTTGATCCTGCTGCTGCTGATCTTGGTTCTGTTGATCCTGCTGCTGCTGATCTTGGTTCTGTTGATCCTGCTGCTGCTGATCTTGGTTCTGTTGATCCTG
>JBILQT010000151.1:0-17645 GCA_044373065.1 Sandaracinaceae bacterium | reverse complement strand
TTGGTTTCAGCGCGAGCGCGCCCGGAAGGAGCGACTGAGGCGTGGCAGAGCCACGTCGCAGGGAGCGACTGAGGACGTAAGCCGCGATCAAACCAAAAGATAAGTGCCCTAGATCGAGATGAGCACCCGAATCTGGTCGAGCCGCGGCGGGACTGCGTACGTCGAGCTCGACGCAAGCGCCTCCATCTTCCGCTTCGAGTCGGATCGCGCGTGGCTCAAGGCGATGCGCAAACACCTGCGGCGCGTTGCAACCTTGGACCACGAGGTCGCGCTCACATTGGAGCGTGATGCCATCGAACCTTCTTCTCCGAGCAACCATGAGCTGGAGCTTGTGGTGCGCTTTGAAGGCGCGAGGAAGCGCAGTGAACGTGTGATGTCCCTGCCCCGCGCGGGTTCATTCATCGTGCGTCTCAGCGCGCTTGTGGCGGCGCATCATGCCGCAGGCGGCGAAGTGCTCGGCGCGTTCGACCCTTCGCTCGTGGTGGAGACCGAGATGGGCGACCGTGTCCTGGCACCCGGCATGGCGCGCATCACACAGCAGCACGACAGCAACATACGCGGCATCCGCGGTGGAGGTCGCGTGGCGCACTGCCGGGTGACCCACGATCAGCTGCGATCCAAGCCCGGCCTCCCGGACGAGGTGACCTCGCTCGCGGTGCTCTTCATCGAGCTCGTGAGTGGCAAAGAGCCGTACCCCACAAGCGATGAGTTTGCGTACATGCAGGCCGTGGTCTCGGGTGCGCACCATCCGCTCGAGGCGCTCGTCCCGCAGGCCACACCAAGGCTGCGTGAGCTCCTCGCACAGGCACTGCGCATCGATGCCTCCACGCGACCGACATTCGATGCGCTGAGAGAAGCAATCCTCGCGGAGCCGGGCGTGCTGGCGCAGGTCAAGCCGCAGGAGACCGAGCTCGCTGCGGCCAAGCCCTGGTGGAAGCTCTGGTAGCGCGAGCATGACGTGCAACCTTTTGGTTGCGTATTCATGTGGATGTGAATCGGCACGCGGCTGGTAGCGTCGACCGCTTATGCGCTCGACCGCCCTTTGGTTTTTCATGTTGGCATCCGTGCCAGCGCGCCTTGCAGCACAACATGCACCCGTCGTCGTTGTGACACCGGGGCATCCTTCGCCGCAGATGAGCCCGCCCGTGGTGGTCGTCCCGGGGCAGTACGTGCAGCCTCCACCGGTGGTGGTTGTCCCAGCGCCGCGCGCGCCGTCTGCGCCAGTCGTCGTGGTGCCAGGACAGCCATCGTCACCGATGGGCCCGCCGGTGGTCGTCGTCCCAGGCCAGTACGCGCCGCCTCCGGTCGTGGTCGCGCCTCGCGTCGACATCGACGTTCAACTCCCTGTGTGCCCGCCGAATGTCCCGTGCCCGCCGATGTGCCCGCCGATGGTGCCGTGTCCGCCACCGCCTTGTGTCTGCGTCACCAATGGCGTGGTCCAACCGGTACAGCAAGAGGTGGTCTACCAAGCGCCTCTGCAGCCTGAACCGGCCGTGATGCAACGTGTGGAGCAGCGGCTGCCAGCGCCAGGCTCTGCGCACGTCGCCTACACAGGTGTCTTCGATGGGACGCATGTGCTCCACGGCGGAGCCTTGCGATTCACCGGACACATCGAAGACAACTGGTTCATCGAGGGCCAGTTCGGCGGCCAGCTCGCAACCACACCCGCCTTCGCCATCGGAGAGTTTCAAGCCGTGCTCGGACCCCGCGTGACGGCCACCCTCGTGCCCTCCGTCGCCCGTCTCTACGGAGCACTCGCAACGGGCATTGTGGTTCGCTCGATCGGCGACAGAAACACTTGGGGCATCTGGCCTCTCCAGCTGGGAGGTGGCCTTGAGTTTGGGTCGCCCCTGACCCCCCACTGGTCCATCGGCGGCTTCGTCGACATGCGCGCCGAGCTGCGCATCCCCTTCGAGCGCGACCCCCTCTCGATCGGCTTCACATGGAGCGCAGGCCTCGCCTTCATGTGGTTCTGATCTGCAACCCAAAGGTTGCGTGTTGAATAGGCAACCCAAAGGTTGCACGTCGCCTCAGCGCGAGGCGCCGCTGAGCTCAAGCAGGCGATCGATCTCACACGAGCCGCGATGCGCGTAGGGCTGCCCCGGGCAGTTCATGCTCGCGCGGAACGTGTTGCGCTCGCAGTCGCAGAAGACTTGCGTGTCGGGGTTGCAGCGCTCTGCAGGTCGCTCACAGGTCCACGTCATGCCGCAGCCTTCGGGGCCTGTGCAGACAAGGCCGCGTCGGCAATCGCGTGACGTACGGCAGGTCCCGGGGGTGAGCGCAGGCACCGTGGCGCTCGCAGTCTCAGTTGCAGTCGCAGTCTCGGTTGCAGTCGCGGTCTCGGTCTCGGTTGCAGTCTCGGTTGCGGTCTCAGTTGCAGTCTCAGTTGCAGTCGAGGTCTCGGTCTCAACCTCAGTCAGCGCAGCAACTGTCTCCTGCACATGCGACCTGGGTGGCGGCTCGTGCCTCAGATCACGCGTGTCGACGCGTGGCACCTCGGCCACGGCCACCGCAACGGCCTCGCCCTCACACGCACCGCGTCGCGCATAGGGTCGACCCGGGCATTGCGCGCTCGCGCGGAAGGTCTCGCCGTTGCAATCGCAGAGCTCCACGCGGGCCCTGTCGCATCCACGCACGCGCTGACATCGCCACTGCATGCCGCACCCCGGGGCGCCAAAACATTGCTCGCCACGACGACACTCTGCGTTGCTGGAGCAGGTGCGGTCCTGTGTCGTTGGGGGCTCGTCGTAGTCGTGGATGCCGAGCTCATCGGCCGCTGCGAGTGGGCCAATGGCCTCGCATGCGCCGACGCTGGCGTAGGGCCTCCCTGGGCATCCCGAGGGTGCGTAGAAGGTCGCGCCATCGCAGTCGCAATAGGCCACGCGCTCTCCGTCGCAGGCAGGCGCCTCACCACAAGCCCACGCCTGATTGCAGCCACGCGGGCCACGACACGATTGCCCCGCAGCGCACTCGCGCGAGGACGTACATGGAGCGCCGAGCGGTGCACTCGTCTCCTCTGGAACCACCAAACCCTCGGGCTCGGGCGGTGCCGCATCCCTCAAGACGGCCGCATCGGGTGGCACCTCCCGCGGAGGCGCGACGGGCTGATGCGTCCCTGCACAACCGAGGGCCAACGTCGCGATGAGCAGAGCCGCACGCTGCATCGTGCTCAGGCCTTCACGCGCGCTTCGATCCAATCGATGACGCGTGCACTCAAGTTCGCGTTCATCAAGCGGCTCATCTGCTGAATGCCTGTCGGGCTCGTCACATTCACCTCCGTGAGCTTGCCGCCAATTACGTCGAGGCCGACAAAGAAAAGCCCATCTTGGCGAAGCTTTTCGCGCACCGCGGCGATGATGCGCAGGTCTGCCGCATCGAGCGTCGCGGCCTCCACGCTGCCGCCCACATGGATGTTCGAGCGGACATCATCCTTGCGCGGCACACGCATGATGGCGCCGAGCGGCTCGCCCTCAAGCAGCAGGATGCGCTTGTCGCCCTGAACGACCTCGGGAAGGAACTCCTGCACCATCGCAACGCGCTTACCGACATGCGTCACGGTCTCGATGATCGCGTTGACGTTGAGGTCATCCTGCTTGAGCAAGAAGACGCCATCGCCCCCCGCGCCCGAGAGCGGCTTGATCACCACCTTGCCGCCCTCTGCATGCATGAACGCTTTGATCTGCGCCTTGTCGCTTGAGACCAAGGTCTTTGGCATCACATCGGGAAAGTGCAGCGCGTAGAGCTTCTCGTTCGCATCACGCAGCGCGCGCGGATCGTTGATCACCAGCGTCTGATGGCGCGCGAGCTCAAGCAGCTGCGTGGCCCAGAGGTAGTTCGACTCAAAGGGCGGGTCGGTGCGAATGAGCACCGCATCGACGTCACGCATGAGCACGTTTTCAGGCTCGCCGAGCGTGATGGGCGCGCTGCCCTCCGCACGCGACATCGTCGCCTTCCGCACCCGTGCACCGACCTGACGCGCATCGATGAAGAGGTCTTGGATGAGGCAGTGATCGACGCGATGACCGCGCGCTTGCGCTTCTTCCATCAGGGCGAACGAGGTGTCTGCATTGACCTGAACGGTCGAGGGCGGGTCCATCACAACGAGAATGCGCATGCGGCGGACGGTAGCGCTCTCGTCGTGCGTTCGCGAGAGCGACGCGCCTGCGCGTTCAGTCAGCAGACGCATCGATACGACAAAGCCCATCCGACGATGCCGGATGGGCTTGAACCGAACGCGCCGTACAGGTCAGTTCGCTGGCGGCATCATGACCGCGTCGATGACGTGGATGACGCCGTTCGAGCAAGCGATGTCCGTCGTGACGATGCGTGCGCCGCCGATGGTGAGACCGCCCTCGACAGGCGCGATGGGTGCAGACGCGCCCTGGACGGTGGGCGCCGAGCTCATCGCCGCTGCCTCGCTCGCCATCACGCGTCCACTGACCACGTGGTAGGTGAGAATGCTGCGAAGCTGCTCGCGGTTCTCGGGCAAGAGCAGGCTGTCGAGCGTCCCTGCGGGGAGCGCCGCAAACGCCGCATCTGTGGGCGCAAACACGGTGAACGGACCAGCGCCACGGAGTGTCTCCTCGAGGCCAGCGGCCTGCACCGCTGCGACCAACGTGGTGAAGCTTCCAGCACCGACGGCGGTGTCCACAATGTCAGCGCTCGCGGCTTCGGAGCCCGAGGATGACGACGCCGCAGGGGCGGTGGAGCTTTCACTGGACGAGCCGCACCCACCGAGTGCGAGCGTAAGGAGAAGCGATGTGGTGACGAGCGCGCGCATACGAGAGCCTCTGTTTGGCCGAGTTCATCCCGGCTGTTCGCGCGACGCACTGCGCGCCGCGACCCGCGTCACCTCGGGCACGCCGACACCTTTCGGAAGTCCCCATCCTGTGGCGAGAGAGCGCGTACCCGCAAAAGGATATGATTTGTATACTATGATATCGTGCTCTCAAGGAGAGCCACGTCGTCGGGTCGCGAGGTTTAGCGAGTCGGCAGCCTTGTTGGATACGCGATGAGGCCCCTGTGTTCGCAGGCAATCACAACGCAGCCTTCTGCCCCGAGAGGTGGATGCGCCATCTCGCTCGACTTCATACCGCTGAGCTCGATGGCCTCCGTGCCGTTCGAGGCAATGCCGATGAGGTTCTCCTTGTGGTCGAGGAGCCAGAGGATGCCGTCGTGGAAGAGTCCGTACGCACTCGGCGAGAGCTTTCCCTCGGCCATGACCGCATACGCCGCGTTGGCGATCTCGGCGCCGTTCTCCACATCGAGTGTCACGACGCGGGTCGGCGCGCCTTTGCGCGTCCGCGAGACAGCCAGCAGGCGACCCGGCGCTCGGACGAACAGATCCCGACCCACACCCTCGCGCCGCCAGAGCTCCGCGCCTGAATCGAGCGAGAGCGCGACCAACTCTTTGCCCTGCCGAACAATCACTACGCTCTCAAACACCGCGAGCACGTTGGGCTGAAATCCATCGTCCGAGCGACCGCCAAACTCCCACA
Organism: Sandaracinaceae bacterium; assembly: GCA_044373065.1. Classification (GTDB taxonomy): domain Bacteria; phylum Myxococcota_A; class Polyangia; order Polyangiales; family Sandaracinaceae; genus JAFLCL01. Next base: position 12,147 of record JBILQT010000151.1, on the reverse strand, counting down.
AGAGCTCGCCCGTCTCGATGTTGGCGGCCGACACGCAAGCGTACCCGTCGCGCGCGTGCGTCAGCACGATCCGATCGTTCGTTGCTGCGAAGACAGCGCTCACCGAGACGCATGGAAGCGGCCGCGAAGTCGCCTCATGCGGGGTCTCGAAGGATGTGTTCCAGAGGCTCGTCGTCGTGGACGAAGCGCTCGTCCACACGAGTCGGTCTCCCCATGGGAGGGGGTTGTACCGGTTCGCATACTCGCCGCCGCCGGGCGTGATGGAAGGCGCCTCAAGGACGACGCCCGTCATCAACGAGAGCCAGTGCATGCTCCGATTCGCGATGAGCACCACCGTGTTCGCGGCGACGACAAATTCCGAGATCACGCTCGGCGCCTGCCAACTCCACACGAGCGACCCATCCAGGGCGCTGAGCGCGCGAACCTCGGCCATGTACACAGCGATGACGAGCGGGCCTGCCGAGGCGAGGCGGCAGTACGGGGTCCACGCGTGGGACCACGTCTCCTTCAGCGCCGCGTACCTCGGGCAGATCGATTGAGCCATGACGCGCGCGGATGGGATCAGCGCGTGGCGCTAACCGCTTTCGGCACCGCGCGTCCACCGCCCTGAATCAGCGCCTCTTCGCCACTGCGGCCCGCCTCGATGTACTCGGCGTCTTGGTTCACGCGCCAGGGGTCGAACTTCTTCTGGCCGCTCAAGATGTTCTCGACCGTCAGCATCGCCGTCATCATCGAGTGGTCTTGGTTGTTGTAGCGGTGCATGCCGTTGCGGCCGACCATATGAAGGCCCGGGTAGTCCTCCTCGAGGCGCACACGCACCGTGTCGACGTGCTTGCTGTAGACGTCGTCGTAGACGGGGTAGGCCTTGGGCTGACGCACGACGCAGCCATCGAAGACATCGCTCGCCTTGCAGAGGCCGAGCTGCTCCATCTCTTTCTTCGCGAGCGCAACGAGATCGGCATCGCTTGAGGACCAGAGCCCATCGCCTTCGAAGCAGAAATACTCGAGGCCGTAACAAGCCGTGTTTTGGTCGGGGATCATCTCCGGCGACCAGGCCTTGAAGTTCTGAATGCGGCCGACCTTCACGCCTGAATCCTGGATGTAGATCCAGTTGTCATCGAAGGCGTCCTTGGTCCGCGCCATGAGCGCAACCGTGAGGAAATCGCGGTATTTGAGCGAGGTCGAGGCCTGCTGAAGCGCAGCATTCGGCGCGGGTGAGAGGGCGGCAATCGTCTCGCGAATGGGCGCCGACGAGATGATCTTGCGCGCGAAGACCGACTCTTCCTTGCCGTCGCGCAAGGTCTTGATCTCGTAGTACGCGCCGACGTCATCCGTGTGCTTGACGATGCCCTTCATGCGGGCGCCCATGCGCACCTCGCCGCCGCCCTTTTCAACGAGCGCCTGACACGCCTCCCAGAGCATGCCGGGGCCCTTGCGCGGGTAGCGGAACTCGTCGATGAGCGTCGTGTGAACCTGCTCTTTGCCCTTGCTTCGGAAGCTCTTGGGCTTGAGTGCTTCGACCACGGCCGTACCGAGGTTGAGGCTCTTGATCCGCTGTGCGGCCCAGTCGGCGGAGAGCTCGCGACAATCCATGCCCCAGACCTTCTCCGTGTAGTGCTTGAAGAAGATCTCGTAGAGGCGACGACCGAATTGGTTGGTGACCCAATCCTCCAAGTTCGTCGGATTCTTCGTCGGCTTCACGCGCGCCTTGGCGAACGAGAGCATGCAATGCGTCGACTCAAAGGCGCCGAGCTTGATCAACGCTTCGACGGGCTTGAGCGGATACGAGAAGAAGGTGCCGCGATAGAAAATGCGCGACTTTCGCGGGCGAAGGAGCATGTCGTTCGGCAGCACACGCGTCCAAAAGTCTTCGACTTCCTTGGCCTTGCTGAAGAAGCGGTGGCCGCCGATGTCGAAGTGGTAGCCCTTGTACTCGGCCGTGCGCGAGATGCCGCCGACGTAACGCGGGTCGGCTTCGAGCACGATCGGCTTGATGCCTCCGTCGACGAGCTTGAGCGCGGCGGTGAGCCCCGCGGGGCCCGCACCAATGATGGCAACTTCGGTGTCGAGACGCGTAGAAGTCATGGCGGCGGCGACCTTAACAGAGATTCTCAGGGGCGCTTTCGGATGGTCCGAGTGGATGGGCTACACTGGGCCGATGGCATCGGTACTCGCTCGTATTCTCGACGACGTCGAAACGCTTGAACCGGAAGAGCGCGATGTTCTCCGCGCGAAGCTGGAGCAGTTCGATGTCCGCGAGCCGTTCGATGCGGACACACTTGACGAGTTGAAGCGTCGTGTTGCATCGGTCGGTGAAGGCGCTCTGCTCCACGAACACACCGACGTGCGGCACGAATTCCTTGCGTCGCTCAAGCGCTGATGCACGTCATTCGTTGGCTCGACGCGGCAAGGGGTGAGGCGGTGGATGCAGCCCGCGCCTACGCCGAGACAGACCCGAAGCTTGGTGAAGCGCTCTGGCGTCAGGTCGAGCGAACTTTGGCACTGGTGCAGCGGTTCCCAGAGACTGGGCAACTCGTCGTCGGTTTCGAGGGCAACACCCTCCGTCGGCACTTCGTTCGCGGTTTCGACTACACGCTCGTGGTGATGTTGCGGCCTGACGATGCCGTTGTTGTTGCCTTTCATCATCAGCGCCGCGACCCGAGGTATTGGGAGAGTCGAACCAACGGCGCGTGCAGATAGCCGCACTCTGCTCCCCGGACCGCCATCCGTTTCGGTTACGATGACCCCGCGTGTCCGTGACCAATGCACCGCCTCCCTCGACCCTTGGCCGTTATCGCGTGGTGCGTCGATTGGGAGCGGGTGGGATGGCCGAGGTCTTCCTCGCGAAGTTCACCGGTGCCGAGAGCATCGAGAAGCTGCTCGTCGTCAAACGCATCCTTCCGACGTTTGCGCGCAGCCCGAAGTTCGTCTCGATGTTCGTCGACGAGGCCAAGCTCGCGATGCGCCTCAACCATCCGAACATCGTTCAGGTCTATGCCTTTGAGCAGGTGAAAGAGGAGTTCCTGCTCGCGATGGAATTCGTCGACGGGCTCGACCTCGGGCGCCTTCTCTCGGCCGCAAAGCGCAAGGGTCGTCGCATCCCTTATGCGGTCGCTGCGCTCATCGTCATGGAGATCGCGAAGGGTCTCGACTACGCGCACAACCGCAAGGATGAGACGGGCACGCCGATGGACATCGTCCACCGCGATGTGTCGCCACAGAACGTGCTGCTCTCCTACGACGGCGCCGTCAAGATCGCCGATTTCGGCATCGCACGCGCGCGCATGATCTCGGAGGAGACGGGCGTCATCAAAGGCAAGTTCAGCTACATGTCGCCCGAGCAGGCGCGTGGGCTGCGCGTCGATCGACGCAGCGATGTCTACTCACTCGGCATTCTCTTCGCCGAGCTCTTGATGAACCGCACGATGTATCCCGGCCTTCAGGGCATGGAGATTCTCGAGCAGGTGCGCGACGGCAAAGTGACGCGCCCCAAAGACCTCGACCCCTACGTGCCCGACGAGCTCGATGCGATCGCGATGCGCGCGATGTCGATGGATCGCGAGGAGCGTCAGCAGACATGCCGCTCGCTGGCAGGCGCGCTCTCGCGTTGGCTGCACAGTCAGGAAGAGCTCTTCGATGGCTCGCACATCGAGGCCTTCCTCTCGGATGTTGCCCCGCGTGAAGTGACACAGCCGGAGAGCGGAACCGCACGTGGGCCGGGCGAGGTCGCGCTGCAGCGCACGCAGCTCTCGAATGCGAGTGCCTCATCAAGCCCGCCGAGTCGCGAGCAACGTGAGCGTCGCAATGTTGTCGTCGTCGCGGGTCGCTTGCTGGAGCGTGCAGGCACGGCCACCGATGAGCCCGATGCGGCAGCGACGGAACAGGCCGCGCGCGTCATCGAAGATATCGCATTTAAATATGATGCAGTTCTCGAGTGGCCGGAGAATGCACAGAAGCTGTCCTTCCGACTTTTGCTCGGGATTGGGCGCACCTCGGCGGATGATCCGCTCCACGCATCACGGCTCTCGCTCGACGTGCTCGAAGCCCTCGAAGGCCTCTCGGCAGACTCCCTCTCACCCCTCGTTGCAGCGCTCGGAATCTCCCGCGGCTTGGTGAACACCGTTCGCACGGGGCAAGGCCGTCCGCGCATCGAGCCCGTTGGCAATGTCTTCGATGTGGCCCGCGAACTGTGCAACTCGGCCGAGGCCAATCAGGTGCTCGCGAGTGGCGAAATCTATCGCCTCGCGCGTCGCATCTTTGCCTTTGAGGACGATGGTGGGCGCCTCGTCAGTGTCTCGGGTGCGGAGTCAGCGCCCTCGTTGCGTGCCTATCGTCTTCGCGGCGCACGCACGCGTGAGGAGCGTGCCCGTGAGTCGGCGCAGCTTGCGAGTCAGGTCGGTCTCGTGGGTCGCGCGAGTGAGATTCAAGCGCTCGTCGAGACGTATGATGAGGTGCTCTCCTCGGTGACGAGTTCGTATGTCGGCATCGTCGGTGAGATCGGTGTCGGCAAGACCGCGCTCGTCGCGGCCGCACTCGGACGCTTCAAGCCAAGCCCTGTCGTTATCCATGTGGACTGCCCCTTCGGCGGCGCTGAAGTCCCCTATGCCGCCCTGAATGAACTCCTGCGCGAGGCCTGGGGCATTGCCGAGAGCACACCGCCGGAAGAGGCAAAGCTGAAAGTGCGCGAGGCCGTGCGTCGCGTGATCAAGGGCAATGAGCGTCGAGAGGCCGCCATCGAGGCCTTCGATGCGATCATCGCGCCCGACAAGAAGCACGATGACGTGGGCGGGGACCGATCACAGCGCCTGCTTCAAGCCGTGCGCGACTTCCTCACGGGCCTCGCGCAGCGCACGCCCACGGTGCTCTGGATCGACTCGGTACAGCTCGCCGATGCGCCGACGGCCGAGCTCTTGATGCGGCTCTTCACGCAGCCGATTCAGGCGCCGTTGCTTGTGATTGTGTGCGCGCGCCCCGAGTCGCGTGTGGATGCAGTGCTTCGCGGGTTGCTGCGCATCGACATCGAGGAGCTTGCCGATGACGACCGCCGTTCACTCGTCGAGGCGCACCTGGGTGGTGCGCATGTGCCGCCTGATGTGCACACCGCGATCATTCATCGCGCAGGTGGCAATCCCTTCTTCTTGAAAGAGCTTTTGGATGCGCTCTTGGAGCGCGGCGTGCTGCGTTTTGAAGATGGCCCCGAGCGTCGCGTCGTGCGTCGTACAGGTGCGGTCTTCGCGCTCCCATCGACCCTCGAAGACGTCATTGTCTCGCGCATCAGTGAGCTTGCCGATCGTGAGCGCAATGCGCTGCGCTGGCTCGCCGTGGTGGGCCCAGGGCTCACGGCGAATGAGGTGGGCCAGCTCGTCGGCTTCGATGTGACGGATGCGGTGCGCACGCTCGAGGGCAAGGGCCTTGTGCTGCGAAGGCCGGGCGGCGCGCTTGGTTTTCCGAGCGTGATCGTGCGTCAGGTCGCGTACGAGGTGATTGAGAACGAGGAGCGCGGAAAGCTCCACAAACGCGTGGCGCAATACCTCTCGGCGCTCGCGAACAAGCCCCCTCCGGCGCGCATCGCGCGTCATTTCGAGCTTGCTGGCGAGACGGTGCTCGCTGCGCGCGCCTACCGCGATGCAGGCTTTCTCGCGCGCTCTGTCTATTCGAACCGCGATGCCCTGCGCTTCTTCGCGCGCGCACTCGCGTTGCTTCCCGAGACAGCCCCCGAGCGCTTTGAGCTTCACGAATTGCGCGAGCAGATTCTTCGCGTCTCTTCGCTGCGCACTGAGCAACGCGCCGAGCTTGAGGCCATGCGTGCACTCGCTGAAAAGAGCCGCGATCCGGGCCTTTTGGCGATTGCCTACAACCGCCTGGCGCGCGCCGAACTCGATGCGGGTCGCGGTATGGGCGTCGATGCGATGCTGCGCCGCTCACTCGATGCAGCGATCTCGGCAGGCATGCGTGCAGGCGAGATCGAAGCGCTGCGTTTGCTCGGGCAGCTGCGTCGTGATCAGGGCGATACGGATGGCGCGCTGGAGGCCTTTGAGCGCGCGCTCGCACGCGCTGGCAGTGACGACGAGTACCTGACGGTTCGAGGTCTCACGCTCGTGAGCCGGGGCTCCTTGCTCTGGCGCGTTGGCAACATTGAAGAGGCCAAGCGCACTGTCGCGGAGGCACTCGCGATCTTCCGTCGTGGCGGCAACAAAGGGCACATGGCCCACGCCCTCAACTCGCTCGGTGTTGCCCTGCTTTCATCGGGCGCATTCGAAGATGCCATCGCCTGCATTCGCGCCTCGGTCGTGCTCGACAGAGAGGCGGGAGATCGCATCCACGTGGGGCGCAAAGTCTCGAATATCGGCCAAATTTTCGGTGAATTGGGCGATGAGGCGCGGGCCCGCGATTACCTTGAGCGCGCACTCTTTGTCTTCGAGCGCGCCGATGATGGCGGTGGTCGCACCGACACACTCTCGGCCCTGGCTGAGCTCACGATCGACCACGGTGGCGACTTCGACAAAGCGCGAGAGCACCTCGATGAGGCGCGTCGTGTGGCCGAGCGACTCGATGACGCCGCCGATCTCGCGCACGAGCGCATCGTGCGTGCGCAGCTTGGGATGGCACGTGGTGAGGCGAATGAGGCTGAGGCTGCCGCGCGTGAGGGTCTCGCGTACGCGCGCAGTGCCGGCACCCTCGCGTACGAGTTGCTCGCAGCCGCCGTGCTTGCGCATGCCTTGGCCCGCCTGGGCCGCAAAGATGAGGCGGAGAAGCTCGCGTTGAGCGTGCTGGAAGATGGTCAGGCCAAGGGCTCGCTGGAGCGCGCCGAGCGCGTGTTCATTCGAGGCGCACAAGCGCTCCTTGAGGTCGGAAACCGCGATGCAGCGACGCTTGCGACGCAACGCGCCCGCGCCGGATTCGAGGCGCATCTTTCGAATGTGCGCGATGAGGCCCAGCGCGAAAATTACCGCTCGTCTCCAGTCGCACGCACGCTTGGCGTGCTTGAGCGTGAGCTCGCAGGGAATGCATGACTCTTCCTTCGATTCCACCCGCATCGGTGCTGCAAGGCCCAGCCGCGATGGTCTTCTCCGGCGGTGGTGCACGCGGTGCCTACGAGACGGGCGTCCTTCGCTACATCTTCGGTGAGTTCGCACGAAGGCACGGCGTGCCCAAGGTCGACATCGTTTCGGGTACAAGCGTCGGTGCGATCAACGGCTCCTTCCTGGCCTCCGTCGTGCACGACCCGGTAGAAGGTGTGCAGCGTCTCGTTCGCCTGTGGCACGACCTCGAGCTCGATCGCGTGCTCGGCTTCGGCATGGGCCAGGCTGTGAAGCTTCCGCGCGTGCTCTTTGGTGGCGTGAAGGGCTCCGGCCTCGTCGATGTCTCGCCGCTCATCAAACTGGTGAACGAGAACCTTCGTTGGTCGGATCTCGCGCGCAACCTGCGCCGCGGAAAGCTCCGCGCGCTGACGGTGAGTGCCACACACGTGGCGACGGGAAGGCCGTGGGTCTTTGTCGATCGCGCCCCGGAGGTTGCGCTGCCGACGATGCTTCCACCCTCGATGGTCGTACGCGCCGATCGCATCGGGCCGCAGCACATTCTTGCGAGTGCCGCGATCCCCGTGCTCTTTCCTCCAGTGCCTGTGCATGGCGAGCTCTACGTCGATGGCGGTCTGCGCTTGAACACGCCGATGTCGCCCGCGATTCATCTCGGCGCGCGACGCATCCTCGTGGTCGCGCTGGCCTCTGCCAGTGGCGCTGAGAAGCCCGCATTTGACCCGGGTCTTTTTCCAGGTGTCGCGTTCCTCTTGGGCAAGGTGCTCAACGCCTTCTTGCTCGATCACGTGAACGCAGATTTCTACGAGCTTGAGCGCGTGAACAGGCTCATCGATGACGGCATCGCGCTCTACGGACATGACTTTGTCGAGCGCATGAATGAGCGGGCCATCGCGCAGGGAAGGGCACCGCGTGAGCGTCTTCATGCGCTCGCGATTCATCCGAGCGAGGACATCGGGCGCCTTGCCTCGCGCTTCCTTCAATCCGGCCGTGCGCGTCTTGGTCGCGCCCTTGGCAAACAGGCACTGCGCCTGCTCGATATCGGTGAGGGCGCCGACGCCGATCTCGTGAGCTACCTGCTCTTTGACGGCGAGTACGCACGCGCGTTGATGGAGCTCGGTGAGCAGGATGCACGCAAGCGTGAAGAGGCCCTCGCGCGCTTCTTCTTCAGCGCAGACCCGACCAAGACCGAGCGCTTGAATCCCGATCTGAACGGCGACCCGACCGAGCGCGGGTGAGCGTGAATCCCCCGGAGAATCAAAGCGTTGGCTGTGGCTGCGCGCTCATGGCTGCGGGTGGATTGTTTGCCGCCCTTGGTCTCGCGAACCTCTATCTCAGCGCGCGCGACGCAGGCAGGTTTGTCTTCGACACACGCGGTTCCATCGCCGCAGCGCTCGGCGCATTCGTGCTTGTGACGGGCGCCATGATGATCGCGCGCCGCCTCGCCGCGGGTAGGTCGCGCTAGGGCTACGGCCAAGGCAATCCGAGCAGCTCGCGCGTCTTCTGCACCGCGCGGCCGATCGTCTGCACGCATGGGTCGCAGTAGCTCCCGCAGCACGACATCCACTCGACAGGGTCGACGTAGAGGTATTGCACGACAAAGCCGCGCTGCGTGTCGCGCAGGCCGGCGAAGGCCACGCCTGCATCGATGGCGTCATCGACGCGCTTCTTCTCCAATCGCTCGGCCTCTTCTTGGTCGCTCATCGCGGCGAGAGCGTAGCGTTGATTCTGAAGTACAACGCGCCCGATGAATCTCCCCCTCGAAGCGCTGAGCAGCTTCACCATCGAAGCCACCCACGAAGTTCAAACGCCAGAGGGCATGCGAACCTTCATCGATGCGAAGCGCAAAGATGGTGCGCCCGTGACCGCAATTGGCTTCACGCCTTCGCGTGCGAGCGAAGAGGCTGAGTCGCTGACGCGCTGCAAGGGCCATCCTTGCGCACCGACCTCGGGTGAGGCGCATGGGCCCTTCTGGGTTGTGCCGCGCTTGCAGGCTGTGAGTGGAAAAGCTGACCAACTGGTCACAACAACTGCGCCCTTCGAGGGGACGATCGAAGCGCTGCTCGCGCGTCTTGCGCCGCAGGTCGACAAGGGCGGTGCGGTCGACACGGTGCGTGTGCTTCGTCGCGTTGCGCCCTCGCGTGCGACCGTCGATCGCTGGCTCACGACGCAGATCACGGCGGAGCTTCAAGTGGGCCCGGATCTGGGCGGCGTGAACCCAGCGTGGCTTCGCCAAGAGGCGAGCGGCCGCGTCGTCTCGCCAACACTTCGTCGTGCGCGCGTCGAAGGAACACCGCAGCTCGACCAGGCCGCCAGCGCGTACTTTGGCAGCGGTGAGAAGCTCGATGTGGGCAACGACGTCGCTTTCGATCTCGCGCTCCTTCACGTCGCTGCACGCGAGTCGGCATCGACGCGCGACAAGGAAGAGCGCGAGCGCGCCGAGGGGACGATCGTCTCGATTCTCTCGCTCTACGCGAAGGATTTGGCGCGCATGCGCAAGGAGCCATTCCGCGTCTTTGAGGCGCCGCGTGTGCGTCGTCGCCGCATCTTCTCGCGCTTCGATGAGGGCATTCGCTTCGACGACGAGGGCCTCTACTCGGCCACGCCCGAGGCGCTCGCATTGCAGATGGTCGAGGGCCTCACGGGGCACGTGCTCGACGGCACAACGGGCATCGGCTCCCTCGCGATCGCACTCGCGTTGACCAAGGGCGTCAAGACCATCACGGCCGTCGATACGAATGCCGACAGGCTCGCGATGGCCGAGCACAACGCCGGAATTTACGGCGTGCAGAAGCGCATCACCTTCCGCGTCGCCGATGTGTTTGAGGTGCTGAGCGAGGGGAAGTTCGACGCGCTCGTGCTCGACCCACCCTGGGGCGGACGTGACTACGACCGTGATTTCGTCCCCCTCTCGGAGCTCGGTCTCGATGTGCGCCGCGCCCTTGAGCTTCACCAAGGCGCGCTCCGCCTGAAGCTCCCAAAGAGCATCCACCAGGCCGACCTTCAGGGCCTTCAAGTCGACGAAGTGCGCGATGAGCGCGGCGTGCTCAAGTTCGTCGTGGCGAGGCGTGGATGAGTCAGGCGCCGCACGTCCACCGCGTGCAGATTTACTACGAGGACACCGATCACTCGGGCCTCGTCTATCACGCGAACTACCTCAAATATTTTGAGCGCGCGCGCGAGCATCTGCTCGGCACCGAGGAGCTCGTGCGGCTCTTGAACGAAGAGGGCAAAGGCTTCGTCGTCTACAAATGCGAGATGACGTTCAAAGAGGGCGCGGTCTTCGGAGACATGCTGGAGATCCGCACCACGCCCAAGCTTGAGAGCGAGTACCGCATCGCCTTCCAACAAGACGTCTACCGAGGCGACAAGCTGCTCGTGCTGGGCGTCGTACACATGGTCTGCGTGGGTGCAGACAAGAAGCTTGTGAAGCTGCCCCCGAGCGTCACGACGAAGCTCTGAACGCCAGGTTGTTGAAGAGGAGACGTTGAGATGAAGCGCGCTACTTCCTTGTTCGCATGCCTTCTCGTCGCCTGTGGAAGTGCACCGCCTCCCGTCCTGGCACCGACTGAAACACACGCCTCGCACGCAGGCTGGCGCTACGAGGATCGCGCGCTGGAGCTTGTGCCGCATGAGCCCACCGAGACGAACGAAGGTCAGCTCTGTGGAGTGACCATCGCCATTCGCAACGCGCGTGGAGACGTGTGCACAACCAGTGGTGCAGAGGGTCGCGTCTACTGCATGGGCGAGACGCTGGATGCCGCTTCGGCGGTCGATCAGCGCGTGCAGATCGTGGTCGATGATGGCGTGCATGAGGTCGCGCTGCGCGCGCTCGATGTGCGCGAGATGGCCTGTTTGGATCGCGTGCTCGTCCTCCGCCTCAGGCCCCAAACGCCTTCCGAACGTGGGCTTTTCATGATCTCAAGCGCGAACGGTCGCATCGATCATGCATGGGCTTTGCGTGCCTCTAGCGATGCTGCGACGCCCGTGATGCAGCTTCTTCCGCTCACCCATGATCATCGCGCGCAGGGTGCGATTGTCTGGGGCGCGAATGGTCTGCGTTTCGATCTCGGCGTTGGCTTTGTCGAGGCTACGGGTCTTCATCCAGTGCACGAGACGGACGAGGCCCCGGAGAGCTTTCGCATCTCACCGCGAGGCGAGGTCGAGGCTGTCTACTCCGCGCACTGAAGCCGCTCAGTCGAAGATCTCGCTGATGGATTCGAGCCAACTCTTCTTTCGCGGCGCGTGACGTCTTGCATCGTGGCGCTCTCGGCTCAGCCCGTCGGGCCGAGTGTCGTCGTTTGGAAAGTCGTCCAAAGACTGCGTGTTGCGCGCGATGATCTTCTCGAGTTCTCCGCGGTCAAGCCAGATGCCTCGGCAGCTCCCACAAACATCGACGGTGATCCCATGCCGCTCACGTTCATCGAGTCGGCTTTCACAACGTGGGCACTTCACGAACGACCTCGGAGCGCAGACACGCGGCGTGTCGTGCTTCGGAGTTGCTCCAGCCTCCGACCCATGGTTTGGCCAACGCGCTCGATCGCACTGTTCGTCGCGGAGTAGGGGTCGCCGCTGAGGTCGTTGAGCGTGGTTGATCCGACGCGCGGCCCTCGAACCGTCACCTGACAGCGCTTGTCGAGACCGCCTTTGGGCCCGTTGATGTCGGCGATTCTCACCAGGACACTGGTGATCTGGTCGGCGAATTGACCCAGGTGAAACTGCACCTGACGGGCGGTGTGCTCCGCGAGGGCGACCGAAGATTCAAGACCACGAAACCGGATTTCTACCTTCATTGTCACTCTCCCTGGCTGGGTGCCGACATGGCCAGCAACGAAAACTAGCCAGGGGAGCTCATGTAGTCCTTTTCGAAATTGCTACTTGATATGTGTGTTCAAGCTACAGATGTGCGATGGATTCGCTCAACTTTCACCATCTTCGCTACTTCTGGGTGGTCGCGCGCGAGGGAGGGTTGGTTGCCGCGGGCAAAGTGCTGCACCTCTCGCATCCAACGCTGAGCACGCAGATTCACGCGCTTGAGGATGGGCTTGGCGCAAAGCTCTTCACCAAGGTTGGGCGAAAGCTTGAGCTCACCGAGATGGGCCGCGTGGTG
>JBILQT010000485.1:0-4012 GCA_044373065.1 Sandaracinaceae bacterium | reverse complement strand
GAGCTCGAACGCCTGCTCGACGGTGAGATTTGGAAGGCCCTCGATCTCGATGATGCGACCGTTGAAGACGTTCTTCTTGCCCTTCTTCGCGACGGTCAGGTCGCCCGTCTGAAGCGCGGCCCATGGGATCGCATTCACGAGATCACGCAGCGTGATGCCGGGCTGCATCGTGCCCTTGAAGCGCACGAGCACGGACTCGGGCATGTCGAGCGGCATGATGCCGAGCGCGGCCGCGAAGGCGACCAAGCCCGAGCCTGCGGGGAACGAAATGCCGAGTGGGAAGCGCGTGTGCGAGTCGCCACCTGTGCCGACCTGGTCGGGCAAGAGCATGCGGTTGAGCCAGGAGTGGATGATGCCGTCGCCTGCGCGAAGCGAGATGCCGCCGCGTGCCTCGATGAAGTCAGGCAACGTCTTCTGCGTCTCGATGTCGACCTTCTTCGGATACGCCGCCGTATGGCAGAACGACTGCATCACGAGGTCGGCCGAGAAGCGAAGGCAGGCAAGCTCCTTGAGCTCATCGCGCGTCATCGGGCCGGTCGTGTCTTGTGAACCGACGGTCGAGGTGGCGGGCTCGCAGTAGGTGCCTGGGCGAATGCCCGCAACGCCGCAGGCACGACCGACGACCTTCTGCGCAAGCGTGAAGCCCTTGCCCGTATCGGGCGGAGCCACCGGCTTGCGGAAGGTGTCGACGGTGCCGAGGCCAAGCGCCTTGCGGGCCTTCTCCGTCACGCTGCGACCGATGATGAGCGGGATGCGACCACCCGCCTGAACCTCATCGAGCAAGACCTGCGTCTTGAGCTCGAAGGTGCTGATCGTCTCGCCTGCCTCGTTGGTGATCTTCCCCGCGTAGGGATGAATCGTGATCACATCGCCCATGGCGAGCTTGTTCACGTCGCACTCGATCGGAAGCGCGCCGGAGTCTTCCATCGTGTTGAAGAAGATCGGCGCAATCTTGCCGCCGAGCACCACACCACCGCTGCGCTTGTTCGGCACATGCGGGATGTCGTCGCCCATGAACCAGAGCACCGAGTTCGTGGCCGATTTGCGCGAGGAGCCTGTGCCGACGACGTCACCGACATAGGCGAGGGGATGGCCCTTCTTCTTGAGCTCTTCCATCTGCGCGGCGGCGTTCGTGATGCCCTCGCGCGGGTTCTTCAACATCGCAAGCGCGTGAAGCGGGATGTCCGGGCGCGACCATGCATCGGTGGCGGGTGAGAGGTCGTCGGTGTTCGTCTCGCCAACGACCTTGAACACCGTGACGGTGATCGCGTCCGCAAGCGGCGCGCGCTTGGTGAACCACTCGGCCTTCGCCCAGGACTCAAGCACCGCCTTCGCGTTCGCGTTGCCTGCCTTGGCCTTGGCCTCGACATCCGCAAACGCCGCGAACACAAGGAGCGTGCGCGAGAGCTGCGTGGCCGCAACCGGGCCGAGGGTTGCGTGATCGAGGAGCGCAATCAGCGGGTCGACGTTATAGCCACCGAGCATTGTGCCGAGCAGCTCTGTCGCTGCCGTGGGCGTGAGCAGCGGCGTCTTCGCGGTGCCGTTGGCCACCTTCGCGAGGTACGCGGCCTTCACCTCTGCCGCCTCATCGACGCCCGCGGGAACGCGGTTCGAGAGCAGGTCGAGGAGGAACGCTTCTTCGCCCGCAGGCGGCGCCTCAAAGAGCTTCACAAGCTCAGCCACTTGGTTCGCTTGGAGCGGGAACGGGACGATCCCCTGGGCAGCGCGCTCTTCCACGTGTTTGCGATAGGCGGTCAGCATCTTCGTTTCTCTCCTGGTTGCAGTCGCCGGGTGGCGATTTGGGAGGGACGGTACGTCGCATGGGTCATGCAGGAAAATGGATATTTCGCATCGCATCCATGCGCGTTGTGCATGGATTGCAGAGGGGCTGATGGTCGGGCGTGTCCGCAATTGTCGGTTGCGCCGAGCTCCCACAGGCATCGCAACGGGACGCGGAATTCCCTTCCAATGACGGGCATTCCCCCCATCTCCGCTCCATGCGCGAGGCCCACGCGCCATCGCTGGAGTCATCGCGTGAATGCTGCGAGGCTGCCGCCCTTCGGAGGATCCTTGATGAACGCTCGACACACTTTTGTTCCCTGGCTTGGCGCAGCGCTGGCCCTTTGCATGTGGCTCCCAGCCGCCGCACGCGCAGACCGCATCTTGATGACCGGCTGCTTCGCAGGCGCATCGACGGGCGCGATGATCACAGGCGCCAACGCTGCACTCGGGGGCACACACACCGTCACGGCGGTCGACTTCAGCGCAGCCCTCCCGGCCACGATCACAACGGCCAACTACGACCGCGTGTACTTGAACGCGGCGGGCGGCGGTTGCTCGGCCGCGTTCTTCACCGCCGTACAGAACTTTGTCCTCGCAGGCGGTGACCTCTACATCGCTGTGGAGTTCGACGTGGGCTTTGGTGGCTACACCGAGACAGCCGCACTCTTGAACGCGACCACAACCATCGCTGGCGTCACACCGGTCGCGCGCCCCACCGGGGGTGCAGCAAGCGGGCAGAACAACGAGCCCTCCAACTGGGTGATGGGCGCTCCGGGCACGTGCCCAAGCGGCATTGCCTCCTCACTGCCGACAGGCGCGGCGGGTCACTTCACGGGCGCACCGATGGGCAACTTTGCCGTCATCCGCTCGCTCTCCTCGCAGGCGCTGGCGGTCTATTTCGACGAGCGAACGTTGCGTCCAGGCGCAGGCCGCGTCTTCGCGATTGCCGATACGAGCGCGACGGTTCCAGTCGCGGCTTGGCAGAACGCCGATGCATTCCTCTCCGGTGCTGCGGGCTTCGGTACGGGCATCTGCGAGCCCGTCTGCGGTAACGGCGTGTTCGATGGCGCCGAGCAATGCGATGACGGCAACAGCGTGCCCGGCGACGGCTGCACGAGTGCTTGTCGCGTCGAGGCTGGCTACGTCTGCCGCGGTGCACGCTCCGTCTGTGCGATCACGTGTGGTGATGGCGTACGCGCGAGCAGCGAAGCCTGCGATGACGGCAACCGTGACGAGGGCGATGGCTGCTCTCGAACGTGCACGACCGAGTCGGGATGGAGCTGCAGCAACCCCGGCACGAGTGTCTTCGTCTCACGACGCGGGCTCACGGATTGCCGCGAATCTGCGGCCATCGCGACCACGCCCTTCACCGCGAGTGATGCGGTTCCGGCGATTGGCGCAGGTCGATGGCGCGCCCGCTACGTCGGAGGAATTGTCGAGTACTCGGCCGGTGCGCTCTTCACCGCGGGCTACATCTCGATGACGCAGAGCGATGGCCCGCCCGTGCTGCTCAACGGCGGATGTCTCAGCCTCGGCAGCGGCTGTGTCAACGGGCCTCGCACCAGCGCCGCCGCGGAGCTTGCGTTCATGCTCTCGACACCACGCGCCGAGTTCTATGACTTCACCAGCATCAACGCGACGACGAGCGTTGCGCTCTGGGACAACGGTTGCTTCAACAACAGCGACACGAGCATCACGTACCGCTTCGACACCGTCAGCGAGTGCGTGCCGAATGACTTCTGCCAGTACGAGTTCCGCGCGCCCGCGAGCGCCTCGTACTTTGCCGGCAGCGACTTCATCGCTGGGCGCGCACCGAGCGTGCTCTTCGATGGCGCGAACCTCCTGCCAGCGCCTGTGCGCCCGAACTCGGTCTACCGAGGCATAGGCCTCACCGACACACTGGCGCCGCGCGTCGGCTCCATCGTGCGCTTCACGTTCTCCGGCCCGCGCACGCTGAGCGATTTCTACCTCTGGCAGAACTACAACCCCGACACCGAGGGGCTCACGCAGTTCGGCCTCACCTTCCGCGCAGCTGACGGAGCCGCCATCGGCGCCGAGCGCACCTTCACGACGGACGACTGCGACTGCACGCGCGTCCCGAGCGAGCGCTTCACCTTCCCCGCCGTGGCGGGTGTGACCTCGGTGGATCTCCGGATCATCGCGAGCGAGAACGGCAGCTTCGCGCACCTCATGGAAGTGCTCTTTGGGAGCGCGCCCATCTGCAACGACA
>JBILQT010000150.1:0-17731 GCA_044373065.1 Sandaracinaceae bacterium | reverse complement strand
CGAACGAGGTGTTGAGGATGAACGGCGCGTCGGTCGGCAGGTGACGGTCCAGGTAGAGGACGGTGTCGAGGAGACAGCCGATGCGGAGCATCTGGAGCGAGGCCACATCGAGGGTGGTGGCCGGGTCGGGGTGCGATCCCACGGGTGCTATCGCGTCTGCGTCGGCGGCCAGGATGCTGGTCACCCAGAAGCCGTGGTTGCCCTGGAAGCTGCGGCTGCCGGCGGGCGGCATCGTGCTCTCGTCCACGACCGACGCGCCGATGAAGCGCTGCACCGAGAGCTGGGGCAGCGGCGCGACGCGCGTGTAGAAGTCGGCGACCACCACCGTGGTGCGGTGCGTGGCGAGCGCGTCGGCGTTCCAGGCGCCGAAGAAGCGCTGCCTGGCGAGGTAGAGGTTCTCGAGGCCTCCGCCGCCGGGCGGCGCGAGCGCGCGGGTCCCGTCGGTCGAGTTGAACGTCGTCGGCGCGCTCACCAGATACGCGGGCCCGGCGTAGAGGATGTCGGGGTGCGCCTCGAGCAGCGCGGCCTGCGCGCGGACGCCCGCGAGGTCGACCGCGGGAGGAATCGTGACCGTGACGTAGGGCAGCCCGGGCCGCGCGGCGGCGAGCGAGCCGCCGACCGCGGCGAGCGCCTCCTCGAGCCCCGTCATCGTCGCGTCGGTGCGGATGACGACCTCGAGCCGGTTGAGGATCAGATCATCGGAGCCAAGGTCCACGTCGCGGACGATCGTCGGTCCGACGTCGGGGAGCGCGTCGAGGGCGCGACCGCTCGGAGTCGCAGGGCCGCTGCAGCCGCCGAGCGTGAGGACAAGGGCGACCAGGGCAACCGAGAGGAGACGCAGGAGAGACATCGATGCCAGTAACTCGGATCGATCTCGGCTTGCAGAACAGACCTCGGTAGGCGAGCGAGGCCGAGACAGAGGCCGAGACAGAGGCCGAGGCAGATTCAGAGAAGGATTCAGAGACAGCCTCAGTCTCAGTCGCTGCCTCAGTCTCAGTCGCTGCCGCAGCCTCAGTCTCAGTCGCTGCCTCAGTCTCAGTCGCTGCCTCAGTCTCAGTCGCTGCCTCAGTCTCAGTCGCTGCCTCAGTCTCAGTCGCTGCCTCAGTCTCAGTCGCTGCCGCAGTCTCAGTCGCTGCCGCAGTCTCAGTCGCTGCCTCAGTCTCAGTCGCTGCCCCAGTCACTGAGCCAGAGTCCGATTCACAAGAAGCGCACGGAGAGCGTTCGCGGGACGTCGCTGATGCCTAGGGAATCGAGCGTGATGTAGATCGTCTCGCCGACCGGCAGACCCTCGACGCGGATGGGGCCATCGCCGGCGTTCCCACGGCGGGCGCAGGTGTGGAGGGTGCCAAGGCATCCGCCTGTCCAGACCAGGAGGTCGATCGAGGCACTTCCGCCGCTGGTGCGAACCGCGTTCATCTCCATCGTCGAAGTGAGCGCCCGCAGTCTCACCGCGCGATCGTTGCCATTGAAGCCGGAGCTGGGGCACATCGGCACGAAGTCGCCTGCGAACCCTGGCTCATTGAACGAGCGCGTGACGCGCCGCCAGCCGGAGCCATCGGCAACCACGGTGTCCAGGTCGAAGGGCTGCTCGCACTCATCGAACGTGCATGAGGGCGAGCAGTTGTCGGAGGGTGAGCTCGGGCCGGGGTCGCAGTCCTCGCCCGAGTCGACAAACCCATCGCCGCATCGCGGGGTGACGCAGTCGCCGCCACGACACACCTCTGTCGCGATGGGGCACTCGTCGGTCGTGCCGTCGCAGTTGTCGTCCACACCGTTGCAGAGCTCAGTCTGCCCGGGGCCTATCGCGTTGTTGCCGTCATCGCAGTCGAGGCCGCAGGGCGCCTGCCCCTCACCGTCGCGGTCGACGTCGCGCGCCGTCAGCTCGCAGAGGCCGCGCGGCTCGGTGCAGCGGGCCGTCTCACATGCGCGCGGTGTGCAGACGACCGGCGTTCCATCCACGCAGCCAGGTGACCCGCAGGTCTCAAGGCCGTCGCAGGCAAGGCCGTTGCTGCAGCCGCACGAGAACGCGTCCGCGACCTGCGCATCGACCCCTCCATCGAGGCTTTGCTGGAGCACATCGGGCGGAGGCGCATCGCGCGTGGACGCATCGACGCCAGCATCGGGGACAAAGCTTGGGTCGACGCAGATGCCAGCACGGCAGGTGAACTCCATTGGGCACATAACGCCGATGCAATCGCCGCTCAGCCGCACGGTGAAGCGCTGCGTCATCCCGCTACGAAACCTGCCCGGCAGCCGCGTCGTCACGACGGGCGTGGCGCTGCCACCCAGGCTGCGGGTCGCGGTCACCGTCACCTCGAACACACGCTCTGCGCCGGGCGTCTCAGGCACGAGCGTGAGCCTTCGCGGATACGTGTTCCCCAAGTCCGCGAGGGTTCGGGTCTGCTCCGTCGTCGAGGAGACTCCCGAGCGCACCTCCACACTGAGGTTGTCGGACTGCGCGATGACCGCGTCGTCCGCGAGGATCTCAATGAGCACTTGGGTGGCGGGACTCGGCACACAGCCGAGCCAGCAGACGACCAACGAAATCAGGACGGCACGATTAGGTACTCCGTTGTCATCACCCAAACGCGCCCAGCTCCCGCGCAGCCTCCACCGCCGCCGCATCCCAACCCAGCCACTCCGTGACCACCTCGCGCGTGTGCGCACCCAGCGCAGGCGGCGGTAGCCGATACGTCGGCGGCGTCACAGACGCGTGGATTGGGCAGGCGATGAGCTCGGCCTCGCCCACTTGGATGCGCATCTGGCGGTGCTTGGCCTGCGGGTCGTCGAAGGCCTCGAGCACGGTGTGCACGGGCGCGACGGGGACCTCGTGCGCGCGCAGGAGCGTCATCCAGGTCTCACGCGTGCGCAGCCGCATGCGGGCCTCGATGCGCGGGATGAGCACCGCGCGGTGCGCCACGCGGCCCTGGTTCTTGGCGAAGACCTCGTCGTGCAGGTCGGTGTTGGTTGGGGCGACCTCATCGAGGAGCGCGCGGTAGCGGAGCCACTGCGCGTCGTTGCCGACGGCGACCACGATGTGCCCGTCCTCGCAGGGGAAGACTTGGTAGGGGACGATGTGCGGGTGGCCGTTGCCGAGGCGCTCGGGGGTGCGGCCGGAGAGGAAGGCGTCGGTCGCGACGTTGGCCATCATCGCGAGCTGCGCGTCGAGCAGCGCGACCTCGATGTGCTGGCCCTCGCCGGTGCGATCGCGATGACGAAGCGCCGCCAGGATGCCGACCGCGGCGTTCATGCCGGTGAACAAATCCGCGACGCCCACGCCCGCCTTCATCGGCGTCTCCTTTGGGCCCGTCACGCTCATCAGGCCACCCATCGCCTGCGCAAGGAAGTCGTAGCCGGGCTCGTGCGCGCGCGGGCCATCGGAGCCGAAGCCCGAGATGGAGGCGTAGATGAGCTTCGGATGCAGGCGCAGCATCTCGGTGGGCCCGAGGCCGCGGCGCGTGAGGTCGCCGGTTTTGTAGTTCTCGATCAGCACATCGGCGTGCGCTGCGAGGTCGCGAATCAGCGCAGCGCCGGCATCGCTTCCAAGGTCGACCTCGATCGAGCGCTTGTTGCGGTTGGCCGCGAGGAAGTAGGTCGCGTCGCCCTGTGCATCAAAGGGCGGGCCCCACCGGCGCGTGTCATCGCCGTGGTGGGGCCGCTCGACTTTGACGACATCCGCGCCGAGGTCGCCGAGCAGCTGTGCGCAGCTTGGCCCGGCGAGGATGCGTGAGAGGTCGAGGACGCGAAGGCCTTCGAGGGCAGAGGTCATCGCGAACCTTTCGCTACTCCGTGACGGTGACCGTCTCAGGCGCGCAGACGCGCACGCCCATGTCGTTGCGGATGTGCTCGTCGAGCTCGAGGAGCCAGGTCTCCATCTGGGCGCCGTTCGGCGTGCTCTCGGGCGCGTTTGTGTAGAACGTGCCGCGGAGGCACTCGGCGTTGCGGCAGCGGCCATCCGGGAAGGCGAAGATCATCTTCTGGATGCGCTGATGCTCGGGGACCATCGTCGCGTTCATCGCGCCCCAGAGGACAAGACCGATGGCGGTGAGCTGCGTCGGATCCATGCCGTAGCCATGGAGGAAGTAGACGATGGGGTAGCAGGTCCCGGCCTGCGACTCGTCGAAGTAGCCGGGCGGAAGCACGAGACCAAAGGGGCCCTCGCGGCCGACGGAGGAGGTGAAGTTGTCGTTGATCACGTTGATGTGATCGCAGCTTCCCGAGATGCGCTCGCAGGCTGCATCGGGACGACGCACGCGGTCACCGCCAGGCCAGAGCGCGCTCATCTGCGCAAGCGGGCTCTGCACGCGATTGAAGAGCTGATCGACCGTGCCGACGTGCTCGCCATCGCCTGCCATCTGGTCGGCCTCCGAGGCGTCGATCGAGCCGTAGCGCGTCATCACGCGACGACCGAGCTCGCGCCAGGGCACGCGCGCGTACTCGAAGCCATCGGTGCGGCCATCCATGTGGAGCGAGGCAAAGCCGTTGTAGTAGCGAACCGGAAGCCCGCGTGCGGCAAAGCCACCGAGCGTGTGGTTGCCCTGCACCGACCAGTTGAAGAGGTCGCGCACACCGCCATCGAGGATGATGTCGAAGCCATCGAGCGTCGCGGCGCTCACGCCTGGACGATAGACACCGAGGCGGTCGCGGTAGCCGCGCACCTGCGCGCGGGGGCTCGAGGAGATCATGCGGTCGGCGCCGCGCGTGCGGTTGAAGCGTCCGTCGCCCTCGCCGACATCCCAGCCGCTCGTGGGCATGCCCGTCACAAGCTGCGGCGTGTTGTTCACGCCATCGATGCCGAAGTCATCGAAGCGCTCCGATTGGCCCGCGGGACACGTGCCCTCGCCGTCCCAGTCGTAGTTGGTCTCGGTGCCCGTCGGGTTGTAGACGAAGTCGTAGTCGTCGCCCGCAGGGTCGGGGTTGAGCACGGCGTTGTAGCCAGGCTCCATCGCGCTTGGGATGCGGTCGCAGCCGAAGTCATCGAAGGTCTCGCGACCATTGCGAATCACTGGCTCGCCCGCATCGCGCAGGCCGTTGTGGTTCACGTCGACGGCGTATGCGACCTCGATCGGAACGTACTGCGAGCCCATCGGGTCCCAGTTGCCGGTGTCGCCCGCGCGCTGTGCGCCGTCGCAGAAGGAGATGATGTCCCAGCGACCATCGGGGTTGTACTCGTCGTCGTACCAGGGGTTGCCCGGCGGGGCCGTGCAGGCATCGCCGACGGCTGCGGTGGGGCAGCGACCGGGGATCGTGATGTGGCCTGCACCGGCGGCGCAGCGATCGCGGTCGGGCATCAGGCGCCACGACTCGGGCGTGCCTGGCGGTGCGATCGAGGGCGTCAGCGGACGCGCAACATCGAAGCCATCGGTATCGGTGTTCGGGTTGCCGAACATCGCGGCGAGGTCACGGAAGATCGAGATGTAGCTGTTGCGATCGAAGGTGCCGCCGTTGCCGTCGTGGCCATCCGCGTACCACCAGTTCTCGAACGACTGCGTGTGCTCCATGAACTCGTTCGGACGGAAGGGCGGGCGCTCGGTCGTCGCCTGATTGCAGCGTCCGGTCGTGTCGGCGAGGCGCTCCTCGAAGGTGCAGAAGCCACCGAGGTGATAGCGACGGATGTACTCAAGCAGGTAGGTCCACTCGGTGGGCCCGCCGAGCGGTGCCACGAAATCGAAGAGCTCGGGATGGCTCAAGCCGATGCGTCCAGAGCCCGAGCCACCCATCGAGAAGCCGAGGATCGCGCGGCGGTTGTACGTGCGCGTGTAGGAGCGCGGTGCATCGCTGCGAACGACGGCGCGGTAGGTGCCAAGGCGCTGCGCGAGGAAGCGCAAGGTGCCGTTGCCGGCCTCGCCTGCGAAGACGGGAGAGGTCATCGCGACGATGCGCGGTGTCGTGATGCCAGGGCCTGTGTAGGCAATCTCGACGTGGCCGCGATGGGCGCGGCTTGGCAGCAGCGCGAGGGAGATGGGCAGCGAGAATTCAATCTCGCGTGGGAAGCGATTCACCGTCGCGGAGGTGAAGCTGATGGCGGGTCCGAGCGCCGTGTAGCCCGCGGGGATGGCTTCACTCGGAGCGCATGCGACCGTCGCGTCGAAGGCCGGAACGCGGAACTGCACATCGCCTGCAGCGGCGCCCGCGGGCAGCATCAACGCGGCGTGCTCCAGCATGCCCGTGCCCTCCAGGCGCACCCCATTCGGCTCGATGCGGCCCATGCGCATGCCCGTGCAGGTCGGCGTGTTCGGCGCGACGACATCGACGTTCAGCGTCGCCATGAAGTCGCGCCCGCGGATACGCGCCGTGATGACGGTGGAGCCTGGCGCGATGCCGGTGACCTCGAAGGGCACCGAGGTGCGGCGCGAGTCGATCGTCGCTGTCGCCGGGAAGCTGACGATGCCTGGCGTGCTCGCCGTGAAGTCGAGCTCCACGACCTCGCAGGTGTTGTCGCCGAGATCAAACGAGAGCGCGCGCACCGCGCCGGGCGTCACACCGACGCTGGGATGCGAGAACCCCACGCTGCGCAAGATCGAGACGCAGCTGGGGCCCCCATCGGGCCCAACATCGGGCTGTATCGCATCCGTTCCGGCGTCGTCCGGCGGTGGGTTGGTTGGGCACCCGGAGAGCCAGGCGAGCGAGAGAACCAGAGACGCACGGGCAACGGACGGTAGGCGCATCCAAAGACGATACGCCGGAACCCAGGCGACCGTCTGCACTCCGTTTGGTTACGCCTGCACGAAGGTCGTCAGAAGGAGGCCGATGACGCGCAGGGCGATGAGCGAGAGGGCGATCAGGGTTCCCAATGCAGCCGAGGCTGTGGCCGGGATGAATTGCCGCCCCAAGCGCGCGCGGATGCCCGAGCCCAGGAGCACGGCCGCGAAGTAGCCCGAGGCCGTCAGCAACGTCAGCACCGAGAACACCATGTAGGGGTTCCACACGAGGCTCAGCAGGCTGAGGGCGAGCACGCTGTAACCCAGCGCAAGCACGCCAAGCGGCGGCGACGCGACCGGTGCCTGGATCTGCCGGGTCGCGCAGTTGTTACAGACGATGAGGCCGTCTTGAGAGAAGGTGGTCGTCGACTCGGCGACGAAGGCACCGCAGCGCATGCAGGTCACCGCACCGCGCGGGGCCGAGGGCGGGACGATCGGAAGCGACTGCACTGGAGGCGGCGGAGGCGCGAGCGGCGCGGCATTCGGCTGCGTCGTTGGCAGCGCGATCCCATGTGGGCTGAAGGCGCCTGAGATGGTCGGCCCTGCAGGTGCGCGAAGGGGTGCGCTGCGCTGTGCACGTGCCGCGAGGATGGCCGCAGCGAAGTCGGTATCGACTGTCGTGCTCTCCTCATCCGCGTCATCAAACGAGACCGCTGCACGCTCGCCCGAGCCAGGCGTGAAGAGCCCCGTCGCGCGCTGCATGCGCTCGACCGAAGCGCCGGAGCGCGAATGAATGTAGGCCGCGAGCTCGGCGACAGGCACAGGCCCAATCCCGGACGAAGCAGCCGCCTCGCGCAGCGCTGCAGCGAACTCACGGCTGTGCTGAAAGCGTCGATTCAAGTCGCGCTCCAGTGCCCGCGCGATCACATGCGCGATGGCCTCAGGAACATCCGGACGTCGCTCACGCACCGAAGGAATCGGCTTCTGCGTGACGGCACTCAGCACCTCAGCCATCGACTTGCCGTTGAAGAGCGGACGCGCCGAGAGCATCTCCCAGAAGACGATGCCGAGCGCGAAGATGTCCGAGCGCGAATCGACCGTGCGACCCACGGCTTGCTCCGGCGAGAAGTAACGCGTCTTGCCTTTGACCTCGCCCGTCTCAGTGCGCGTCAGGCGTGCGGTGGCGCGGGCCACACCGAAATCCGTGAGGCGCGCGCGGCCATCGAGGCCGACCAGAATGTTCTGCGGCGAGACATCGCGATGGACGATCTCAAGCGGTGTGCCGAGCGCATCGCACGCGTCATGCGCGTCCTGCATCCCAAGGCCCACCTGCGCGATGATCTCAAGCGCGATGTGGAGCGGCATCGGGTCGACGGGCCCGCGCATCGGGTGGTTGCCCTTCATCAGCTCCATCACCGAGGCACCGATGATGAGCTCCATCGCGATGTACGGAACACCGCGCTCATCCCGACCGAGGTCGAGAATCTTCACCACGTTCTGGCTATTGATCTGCGCGGCGAGCTGCGCCTCATCGAAGAACATCGCGACGAAGCGGTCCTCCTCCAGCAGCTCCTCGCGCATCACCTTGATGGCAACAATCTCGCCCGCACCACGCCCCGTCGCAGGGTCGCCCGTCTCGGCGCGCGCGGCATACACATCCGCCATCCCGCCCGATGCAACAGGGGCGATGATCTTGTAGCGGCCGAGCTGTCTCGGTGTGTATTGCGAATCCAACGACCTGGAGCGTATCGGATGCGCATTTCGGGAGACAAGTGAAGCGCAGAGGTGGGGGCCGCTCTTTCACATCCGCGTCACTGATGCGGGAGTCGCGCAGCGATCTTGGAGCCTCTTTAGAACGAGCCGCCGACCGTGAGCCCGCCGGGGCTGATCGCGACGGTAACGGTCGAGGTCGAGCGAGAGGTGAGGGTCATCGGCAATCCAATCGCGAGCGTCAGCACGCCAGCGACCTGCATCAGGCCCGTCAGCGTGGCCCGGCCGCCATCGATCCGACTCGCGCCAACCGTCATGAACGAGCCAACCAGCGGGATGAACGACAAGCCCACCGCGCCCTCGTTGGGCCCACCCGTGCACGAGCCCGAGTTCACCAGGCCCGTGTAGCCGCCCCCGAGCGTGCACATGCGCGGCCCGCCTTCGCTCATGGCGCCAATCCATGACCCCGCCCAGCCGCCGACCAAGAGCACCCCTCCAACGGCCGCAACCACCGCGACACGCTCTGCGCGTTCACGTGACTCAGCACGCGACTGCGTCCTGCTGTGTGTGCGTTGCGCGGGAGGAAGCGGCGTCTCCTCGGCGGCGGCCAGGTTGGGCGCGAGGGACAGCAGAAGAACAAACGTGGCGAGGGCGAGCTGACGCGCGATGTGCATGCGCTGCCTTCAGCAACGCCCGGGCCAGACGAATTCACCCTGTTTCTAAGGCAAAGCAGCACGAATGAGTGAATCAGCCGCACAGCTGTTGCCAAGAGTCACGTCAGTGCGTGAGGCCCGCAGAGAAGGCCAAGTCGACAAAGAGCGGCCGGTGATCGCTGCGCCCGCCCACACCCTCGCGCACCGAGAGCACATGGGTCGTGTTCGCCTCGCGCTCCAGGATGAAGAGGTGATCGAGGCGCATCGGCGGCAACCAGAAGACGCCGTTCGGCCAGGTGATTGCGAAGCCGCGTCCGACGCGCTCATGCGCTGCAATGAAGCCCGCCTCACGCAGCACACGGTACGAGTGCGAGGTCGGTGTCGCATTGAAATCACCCGCCAGGATCACTGCGTGAAAGGCACCTGAGTCGATGTCCTCTCGCGCCATGCGCTCAAGCTGCGCGAACTGTCGAAGGTGGATGCGGAGGTAGCTCGGGTAGTAAGGCGGCAGCGTGTGCACCGAGTAGAGGCGCAGCGGCAGGCCCGCGACCTGCACATCGATGCGCGCGTAGGGGATGTCCTCGTTGGCCAGCGGCTCGATGCGGGAGGCCTCGATCGGCAGGCGCGAGAGAATCGCGATGCCCATGTAATCCTGACGAAACGAGTGTGTCTCCTCGATGCGATGCGGATAGCGCGTGAACACGCCCTCCTCCTCCAGCAGCGCCCACCACTCATCCGAGGCCTCCTGCACAAGGACCACATCGGCATCGCTGTCTCGAATCTCGCGCGCGAGATCACGTGAGAGACGCGGCGCGAGGAGGTTGCTCGACATCACGCGGATGCGCGCGACCGGCGCACTCGGCGCTTCGGGTGCTGCAGCCCAAGTGAGCGTCCACTCAAGGCACCAGGGCACGAGCACAAGGAGCGCAACACAGAGCGCGACAGCGCGCCTCTTGGCCCGAAGTCGCCATGCGGTGATCAACGCGAGCAGCGCCGTCAGGGCCACCCAATGCGTCTCGCTTTCGAGCGCCGCGAGGGGGTACGGGCTCTGCATCGGCAAGAGACGCAGGCTCGCAAACACCAACGAAAAGAAGGCGACCGCAGTGAGGAGAAACTCCAGCCAGGCCTTGCCGCGAAGGCGCAGATACGCCCAACCCCTCGGTGCACTCGCCTCGCTCGGTGGCTCCACTTCAGTCGTCATCAGCGCACCTCAACCAAGCAAAGCAGCTGCGACATTTCTCGTTCGCGCCGGTTGTCGTGCCCGCCATGCGAGCTGTCCGATGTTGGGGCTCAGCCGTGAAAGACGCGTGAGGCGATGATGCGTCCCTCGCGAACATCGAAGGCCTCGGAGACGAACATGTCCTCTTGGCCATCGGCGTAGCGCGTGTACTCAAGCACGACGCGCTCGTCGTTCGCGGTGATCGCCGTCTCGACATAGCGAAGCCCGGGCGTGCGTCCGATGGCGCCGCGCCACCATGCTTCAATTGCGGCCTTGCCGAGGAGCTTGCCGCCCGTCTCGGGATAGAGCGCGCGAATCTTCGGCGAG
This sequence comes from Sandaracinaceae bacterium, assembly GCA_044373065.1. Taxonomy (GTDB): domain Bacteria; phylum Myxococcota_A; class Polyangia; order Polyangiales; family Sandaracinaceae; genus JAFLCL01. The sequence goes on along the minus strand of JBILQT010000150.1, from coordinate 7,181 downwards.
GTGTGCGTTGCGTTGTCTGCGTAGAGCGCGACGAGTGCATCGACGTCGTATGCGTTGAAGGCCGCGATCCAGGTGCGTGCGATCTGCTCGTGTAGATGGCTCATGTTCCCTCTCGCTTCGTCTCGAGTTCTTCCCAGCGCGCCATCACCTTCTCCAGGTTGGCCTTTGCATCCTCGAGTGCCTTGGTACGTGCAGGCACTTCGTTGCCACGCTTGGTGAAGAGATCAGGATCATTGAGCTCAGTCTCCGCCGCCACCACGGCCTGCTCTGCGGCATCGATCTTCTCCATCATGCCGTCGAGCTCCAGGCGCTCGCCGTAGGTCAGACCCTTCTTCTTCGCAGGCGGAGCCTCACTCACGGCGACACGCTTGGGAGCCTCTGCGGCGACGGCCTGCTTCTTCGCGGCGAGCGTGGCCTGACGCTGCTCATCCTTCGCGCGCTCCTCCGCCTCGCGACGCAGGTTTCGATACATCGTGTAGTTGCCGCCGTAGCGCACCACACGCGCATCGCCTTCAAACGCGAGGATGGAGGTCGCCACGCGGTCGAGGAAGTAACGATCATGGGTGACGACGAGCGCCGTCCCGTCCATCTCGACGAGCATCGATTCAAGTGCGGAGAGCGTGGCCACATCGAGGTCGTTCGTCGGCTCATCGAGGATGAGCAAGCTCGCGGGTTGAAGCAGCATCTTGGCGACGAGCACACGCGCACGCTCACCGCCTGAGAGCGAGTGAACAGGCTGCTTCTGGATCGAGGGCTCGAAGAGAAAGCGCTCGAGGTAGCTGCGCGTGTCCATGCGCTCGCCAGCGAAGTCGATCTTGTCGAGACCCGGCGCCACGTTCTCTGCAATCGACTTCTTCGGGTCGAGACCGGAGCGCGCCTGATCAAGGTAGGCAATCTTGATCGTCGAGCCCACCGTGATCACGCCGCTCGTCGCAGGCACCTGACCCATCACGGCCTTCAAGAAGGTGCTCTTGCCCGCGCCATTCGCGCCGACGATGCCAACGCGCTCGCCCTTGGTCAGCGAGAGATCGAAGCCCTGCATCAGCACACGCTCGGTCGGTGTTCCGCGGCCCACGGTGATGCCCAGCGCACGACAATCGAGGATGGTGTTGCCCGTCCGCGAGCTCTCGATCTGAAGCTCGACCTTGCGCTCACGCTCGGGGCCACGCTGCGCCACGACAGCCTCTGCGCGTTGAATGCGCGCCTTCTGTTTGCCCGTGCGCGCGGCCGGTGTGCGGCTCAGCCAATCGAGCTCTTTGCGCAGGAGATTCTGGCGATTCTGCTCCTGCCGCTCGGCTTGCTCGGCACGCTCGGCCTTCGCGAAGAGGTAGTCCTCGTAGCCGCCCTCGTAGTTGTGCAGCACGCCCGCGTGCAGCTCCCAAGTGCGCGTCACGATGCGGTCGAGGAAGTACCTGTCGTGCGTCACAAAGAGGACAGCGCCCTTGTAGGTGTCGATCAAATACTCCTCGAGCCACTCGATCGTGTCGGCATCGAGATGGTTGGTGGGCTCATCGAGGATCGCGAGGTCGGGCTCCTCGATCAGCAAGCGTGCAAGCGCCACGCGACGCTGCTCACCGCCACTCATCGTCCCGAGCGCACGAAGCGGGTCGCGCACACCGACATGCTCCAAGAGCGCGCGCACACGGTGATGCGGATCCCATCCGCCCAGGTGCTCGATGCGTGCGAGCGAGTCGCTCTGCTGATGGAGCATCTTGTCCGACTGCGTGTCGCTCAAGCCGCCCTCCGAGAGCGCCGCGGTCGCCTCGTCGTAGTCCTTCTTCGCCTCATTCCAACGCGAGAGGCCGGCACAGGCTTCGTCCCAAGCGCTCAGCGTTAGATCGAGCTTCGGCTGCTGCGCGAGATAACCCACGCGTGCACCGCGCTTCTTCGCAATCGTGCCGCCATCGGCGGGCTCTTCCTCCGCGAGGATCTTCGCGAGCGTCGACTTACCGCAGCCGTTCTTGCCGACGAGGCCGACGCGTTCGCCTTCCTCGATCGTGAAGGTGACATCGCCAAGAAGAACCTGAGGACCAAAGGACTTTTTCAGCCCGCGCGCATCGAGGATAGACACGCGCCGTTCGTGGATCGGCGAGGTCGCAAGAGCAACGAAAGAGGCGTGCTCGTGCGCTGCAAAACAAAGAAGCAGCCGGTGCTTCCCAGCTGCCTCTTGGTTTCATCGCAACGCGTGATCAGGTCGCAGGTGTCGTCGCCGCAGGGGCCGCAGGGATCTCCTCGGCAGGCGTCGTCGTGGTCGCATCCGTACCCGGGGTGGGCTCTGCAGGCGCGCAGGCCGGGCATGCAGGACACGCAGGCGCGACCACCTCAGGCTCGGGCTCGGGCTCCACTGCGGCCGGTGCGCCATCGACATCGATTGTCCCGACGAGATTGAGCGTCGAGATGACGTCGAACATCTGCGTCACCTGGCCTGCGCGACGAAGCATCGCAGGGTCCAGCGGATTGATGAACGTGGGGTTGTTGTTCCAGGGCGTGTTCTGGCCCGGCGGCTGACCATCGAGACGCATCGTGAGGTCGAAGCTCAGCTCCAGAAAGCCCGCGATGCGCGAGCGAATTTGGTTCTGCCAATCAAAGCGGAAGTGCGTCGGATTCACCACGTTCCAAAGGACTTCAAGGCCCGTCTGGTAGGTGATGGCCTCGTTGATGCGGTTCTCGTAGCCGTAGAAGAGACGCACCGAGGGCACCAAGCGCTCACTCGCGCCCTGGAGCGGAATCGTGATCGCGGGCCCCGCCGCCAGCTGACGCTGAACCGTGTCCGAGTAGTTGTCGTAGGTCGTGTCGATACCCATATCGAGCCACATGCGGTGATTCGTCTCGCGCAAGAGGACGCGCGAGTAACCAGCCTGCAGCGTGAGGCGAACATCGAGGCCCGCGAAGAGGTCGCGCCTTCCGCGGTGTGCAACGAAGAATGCGTTGTCGACGTCGACGAAGTGATCGTAGCGAAGGCGCCAGGTCAGGTTGTTCGCGCTCTCTGCCCAATCTTGAAACTCGCCCGAGCGCACACTCGCAGGCGCGGTCGTGGCCGGGTTGATGCCCTGACAGCCCACGCCGAAAGGATCATTCACGCAGTTGAGTGGCTGCTGCGCAACGCCATAGAGGTAGCCAACTTCTGCCTCGAAGCGGTTCTGTCCGCGACGATAGAGAAGGCTTCCGGCGAGGTTGAAACCAACGCCGCGCGTGTTTCCATAGGCGCCATTTCCGCCCGCTTGAAGTTGGATGCGGAAGTCGTCATCGGCGGCCGCCGATGCGGCTTCTTGAAAGCGCGTGACGGTTGCCGCCGCTTGCGCGTGCAGAAGGCCTGGGCTCCACGACGCAGCAAGCACAACGAGAAGGGGGAAGAGGCGCATCCGCTCTCCCGAGAGAACCTGTGAGGAATTCATGGGCGCGCCGCATTGCACGTTGCTTGCCGCGTCAGGCCCTTCGAATTGCCTTGAAATGGATGCGGTTTGGTTGCTCACCGCGTTGGGAAAAGCCGTGAGGGCGTCGGCTCATCCCGACATCGTTCCTCGCCCGCGGTGCTTGAACGCACGCGCGCACAGCCAGGCTTCATCAATCTGTCGTGCCCTGCTTTAAGGCGCTTGAGGCTCAGCCATTGCCGTTGTACCAGCGGGCGCATGAAGCCCTTCGTCGTTGGTGTTGCGGGCGGTACCGGGTCTGGAAAGACCACCGTCGCGCGAAAGATCGTGGAAGCTGGCGCTGGCGATGTGTCGATTCTGGAGTTCGACACCTACTACCGAGACCGTCCCGATCTCACCTACGAGGAGCGCTGCCAGCTCAACTTCGATCACCCCGAGTCGCTCGAGACCTCGCTCCTGCTCAAGCACATCCGCGCCATCAAGCGCGGCGAGGTCGTCGAGACACCGACCTACGACTTCAAGACGCATCGCCGCGGCGAGATCACGCGCAAGGTGGAGATCGGGCCCATCCTCGTCGTGGAAGGCATCCTCCTCTTCGTCGACAAAGAGGTGCGCGATGAGTGCGACCTCAAGCTCTTCGTCGACACCGATGCCGACATCCGTGTGCTTCGCCGTGTGCGCCGCGACATGGAAAAACGCGGCCGTACCTTCGAGTCCGTGCGTCAGCAGTACTACGATTCGGTGCGCCCGATGCACCTTCAGTTCGTCGAGCCAAGCAAGCGCTGGGCAGATGTGATCATCCCCGAGGGCGGCAAGAACATGGTCGCGCTCGACCTCATCCTGACGAAGATTCGAAGCGAAGTGCGCACGCGCAAGACGCTCGAGAACGACGGCAACTGAGCCCCCGCGATGGCGCTCTACGAAGTTCACGCGCTGACGAAAACCTTTGGAGGAAGAGCCATCCTCGATGGCCTCAACCTTCGAATTGAGCGCGCAGAATTTCTCTGTTTGATCGGCGAATCGGGCACAGGCAAGAGCCTGCTCACCAAGCTCCTCTTGGGCCTCATCCCCACCGATACCGGGCAGATCATCTTCGATGGCGAGGACGTCACGCACCTCAAAGAGCGCGACTGGTTTCGCATCCGTAAGCGCGCAGGGGTGCTCCTACAAAGCTCGGGTCTCTTCGACTCGGTGAACGTCTACGACAACGTCTCCTACGGCCTTCACGAGCAGCGCGTGATGGAGGAGGGCGCGATCAAAGAGCGCGTCGCATCGAGCCTGCGGCAGGTGGGCTTGCCGGGCATTGAAGCGATGATGCCGGGTGAACTCTCAGGCGGCATGCGCAAGCGTGTGGCCCTCGCGCGCGCCATCGCGATGCGCCCCGAGGTGCTCTTCTATGACGGCCCCACCGAGGGCCTCGACCCAATCAACGTCGCGCGCGTGAACCGTCTGCTGCTCCAACTGCGCGACGATCTCGGCATCACCACGATCGTGGTCACCCATCAGATGGAGACCGTCTTCGGTGCCGCGGACCGGATTGCGCTCATCGACGAAGGGAAGGTTGCGCTCGAGGGAACGCCCAAAATGCTTTGGAATTCGACGAACGAGACGCTTCAGCCCTTCCTGCGTATCGCGCGCAGTGTTGTCCACGCGCCGCGCGGCTGACTGAAGCGACGATGCGACGCGAGGGGAACGCGCGCTTCCCTGCCCAGACCGGGCGACATTTTGATATGTTGAGTGGGTGTCGTTGCGTACGCCCCTCTCTCCTCGCTTTCTCGACGCGGCCCTCACATCGAGTGCTCCGCCCAAAGGCGCCATGGCTGCGTTCCTTGGCGATGCGGCGCAGGCTCAGCCCAGCGCCCTCGAAAAGCTGACCAACGAAGACCGCGACGCGCTTGGCCGTGCGCGTGCCTTTGTGGTGCCTGCGCTCATTGATCGCACCATCGACTTTCCCCGCACGCTCGAAGCCAACCGCGAACTTCTTCGTGTCCTGCGCGAGCTTGTGCCGATCGAGTTTGAGTGGACGATCTCGCGTCCTGTCTTTGCATCCCTTCACAAGGAAGCGCAGCTGAACGTGGTGCTCGACGCACCTGTGGATGAGGCGACCGGGCAGCCGATGTGCCTCATCATCCGCGGCCCCGTGACCCACGTGGAGCAGGTGGATGTGACGACCGAAGATGGCCGTCAGCGCCTCGCCCGCGTGCAGCGCTCCTTCTCGGCCACGACAGACTTCCGCGCGACGCTCCGCTCGTTTGCGATGACCACACGCATCGAGCGCGCGATCTGGGCGAACGTCCAGATGCCTTTCCAGGCTTGATGCTCCCCGAGATCGCCGTCTTGCCGATAGGCAACCTTTTGGTTGCACGTTGCGCTCAGCGCAGCGCAGTCGCCCGCACCAAGTAGCGCCCGATCACGCCATCGATGTCGGCACCATCGCTCACTACGTCGTGCGGAAAAGGCTCGCCCGTATCGGGGTTGGTGACGATGGCCGCACTTCGAAGGCGCACGTAGCGAATGCCATCACGGCGCGCGCGCATCGCGACTTCACTCGTACCAAGGTCACTGAGGTCGAACGCGTTGCCACCCGCACTGGGACCGAATGGATCCACCGCGTTCGTCTCCTCATTCACGAGCACGGGAAGCGTGCCCGCAAAGCCCTCCCAGAGCTCCGGATGCGGCACGTACACACGCTCATCGGCATTCACATAGTCGAAGGGCAGCGCAAGCCACGTGACACCGTCGATCGACACATCGACGATGATGGGGTCCATGAAGAAATAGCCCTCATCCATCGTGGCCAAAAAGCCGTTCTCGAAGACGGCGAGGTCAGCCCCTGGGCCATCGGTCACGGCATACACGCCAAAGCCAATCACGAGCGAGGGACGCGTCGTGTAGTTGAGCGAGTAGACATCGAAGCTGCCCGCACCCGTGCCCGCGCCACGCACGCCGTTCACCGCAAGCGAAGGGTCTCCAAAGCGCGAATCATCTGCGCCGGGTGCATCGATGATCACATCGGCAGGCGCGTAGCTCGGCTCTGCAGCGCAGCCCAATGCGCCCAAAACAAGCAGCGTGAGAGACGCGCGGCGCATGACTCAATCGACATCCGAGCGCGAGCGCTTCTTGTCGCCTTGCCGCTTCTTGTCATCGAGCCGACGGCGCTTGGCACCGAGCGAGGGCTTGGTCGCACGACGCACCTTCGGCGGCTTCAAACACGCGCGCACAAGCTCGGCGAGCTTCTCCAATGCGATGGACAAATTCTTCTGTTGGTCGCGCGTCTCCTGCACGACGATTTGAATCGCACCGTCTTCATCGAGGCGATTCTTCACGGCCTCACGCAGACGCGTCTTCTGCATGCCGGAGAGCGATTCGGTGTGCTCGAGATCAAAGCGCAGGTCGACCTTCGAGCTGACCTTGTTCACGTTCTGTCCACCGGGGCCGCCGCTGCGCGCAGCCGTCCAGCGAAGCTCTCTCGCTGGGATCACCACGGTGCTCGTGACTGTCAGATCATCCATCGCTCATCTCCAAACATCGCGAACGCATCACGCGTTGTAGTACGCGCGGTACCAATCCACGAAGCGCTGCACGCCTTCTTCGATCGACGTCTCCGGCTTGAAGCCCACATCGGCCACGAGGTCATCGACATCCGCATACGTCGCGGGCACGTCGCCCGCCTGCATCGGCAAATACTCTTTGACGGCCTTCATACCGAGGCTCGCTTCAAGCGTGGAGATCAAATGCTCCAGCTCGACCGGCGTGTGATTGCCAATGTTGTAGACGCGATAGGGCGCCTTACTCGTCGCAGGATCTGGA
>JBILQT010000149.1:0-17744 GCA_044373065.1 Sandaracinaceae bacterium | reverse complement strand
CGGCGGCAGCAACAGAGACGGCGGCAGCAACAGAGACGGCGGCAGCAACAGAGACGGCGGCAGCAACAGAGACGGCGGCAGCAACAGAGACGGCGGCAGCAACAGAGACGGCGGCAGCAACAGAGACAAGCAAGCGCAAGCGCAACCGACAACCCCCGCCTAAGTTCGCGCCCCCATGGCGCTCCCCTTCCAAGTCCACACCGTCGATCGAGACTCACGCGCACGCCGCGGCACACTGACGACCGCGCACGGCACCATCGAGACGCCAACCTTCATGACCGTCGGCACGCGGGCGACGGTCACAGGACTCGACCCCGCAGACTTGGTGCAGATGGGCGCCGGCATCGTGCTCGGCAACACCTACCACTTGATGTTGCGACCTGGCCCCGAGCTCTTCTGGCGCGTCGGCGGCATCCACAACTTCATGAAGTGGAATGGGCCCGTGCTCACCGACTCGGGCGGCTACCAAATCTTCTCGCTCTCGAAGGACCGCACCGTCTCCGAGAAGGGCGCGCGCTTTCGCAGCTACGTCGACGCGCGCATGCACATGCTCTCGCCCGAATACTCGATCGAGATTCAATCGGCGATTGGCTCCGACATCGCGATGGTGCTCGACGTCTGCATCGACTCGCAGTCCGATGAGGCAGCAACGCGTGCCGCAATGGAACGCACGCATCGCTGGGCGCTGCGCAGCCTCGCGGCGAAGAACGAGCTCGCCTCACAAGGGCGGCAGAGCAACCCGGGTCAAGCGCTCTTTGCGATCATCCAAGGCGGTGTCGTGCCCGCACTGCGCGTGGAGTCTGCGGCCTTCCTCACGCAGCAGCCCTTCGATGGCTTTGCGCTGGGAGGCCTCGCTGTTGGCGATACGCGCGCCGAGCGTGAAGACATCACGCACTTCGCCGCCGAGTTGATGCCCTCGACGCACCCTCGCTACCTCATGGGCGTGGGCACACCGGCCGACTTGCTCGAGTCGATTCGCGCAGGGATCGATATGTTCGATTGCGTCATCCCCACGCACTTCGCCTGGCAGGCCACCGCGTTCACGTCAACAGGCCGCGTGCGTGCGACGAAGGCCACCAACGCGACCTTCGATGGGCCGCTCGATGCGAAGTGTTCGTGCACGACGTGCACACGCTTTACCCGCGCGTATTTGCATCACCTCTTCCAATGCAAAGAGCCGCTCGGGCCGCGGCTGCTCTCGATTCACAACCTTCACCACTACTACGACCTCATGGCCCAGGCGCGTGCCGCGATTGAAGCGGGCGTGTACGCACGCTTTGCGGAGGAGACGCTCGACCGCATCGATCGGCACGAGGGCCAAGAGAAGCGCCTGGGCGAGCGCACGCCGAAGGTGATCGCGCCATGAGCCTCGACCCCGAGGTCGTCATCACGACGATGGGTGCCAAGGCCATTCGCGACAAGCTCACAGGCGAGCTGATGCACCCCGTGGTGGGACCACTGGTTGAATCCGAGCGCCTCTATGTCGCGCCCTCGCGACTTCGTGAGCGGCTCGAAGAAGGCGATGCATCCGAGCCCTTCGTGTTGCTCGATGTGGGCCTCGGCGCAGGCTCGAATGCGATTGCCGCATGGCGAGTGTCGGAGGCGCTTAGTGCGTCCGCGCGTCGCCTTCACATCGTCAGCTTCGATCAGAGCCTGGAGGCAATGAAGACCGCCTCGGAGCCCGAGCACGCGGCCTCATTCGGCTTCGAGGGCGCTGCGGGAGAGGCAGCGAAAACGCTTCTCTCGCAAGGCGTTTGTGAGACAGCGCGCACGACGTGGACGATGCACCAAGGCGACCTCTGGGAGACCTTGTCTGCGTACAAGGGTGCGCCCGCGAGCCTCGTTTTCTGGGACCCATTCTCCCCCGGTGCGAACCCCGCGCTCTGGACGATGCGCGCCTTCGCGATGCTGCATCCGCACTGCGCAGAGGACGTGACAGTGCACACCTACGGAGGCGCGACATCGACGCGCGCGGCGCTCCTGCTCGCAGGCTTCTGTGTCGGTGAGGGCATCATCGTCGGCGACGCGAGCAAGGCTGGTCAGAAGAAGCGCGCGACGGTTGCAGCACAGCGCAAAGAGAGCCTGGAGCGCCCCTTGGATGCGCGTTGGCTGGAGCGCATTGCGCGCTCATCCGCGCCCTTTCCGAGCGATGCACCAGAGGATGCGCTCGAGCGCATTCGCGGGCATCGGCAGTTTGTGTAGGACGGGGTCGCGAGGGCCGCACGGCCGGACGCACTGCCACAAAGCAGTTGCCCATCCGACACAATCCCTCCGCATAGCCTCGCTAGCTTCCGCGCATGAACAACGAGGTAGAGCGAGGCATGGTCGAGCGTTGGATCTGCGGCGTTCTGGATTGGCTCATCGATCGCGCACGTGACGGGTACGACCAGAGGCGCATGCAGATGCAGCAGGGGCGCTGAAGTTCACGAGGCCTACGCTACGAGGCGTTGGCCACCGAGAGCGCGGCGACGTAGCGCGCGATCTCGGCGCGGGCACCTGCGGTGAGGTTCATGAACTCGATGCCGACGGCATGCGTGCCGCGACGCGAGCGACACCACTTCGTGCGCGCCTGGACGGCCGTGATGCCGCCGCTGATCGGAAGCGGAAAGCGCACGGTGACCTCCGTTCCATCCGGTGGACGCCGCCCTCCGACCACGAGTGCGCCGCCCTCGGAGATGTCCTCGGTGTGGCCGTCGTAGGAACCATCGGGCGCGGTGATGCGCAGCGGCGCGAGGTAGCCAACACGGGGATGCACACGACGCGAGACGCCCTGCGTTTCCATCTGCGCGGCGATGCCGTGCAGGATGCTCTGCCCGTCGGGTTTGTAGCCAAGCGCGCGCACCAGGCGGTCTGCGAAGTCAGCCGCCGTTGCGGGGCGCTGCGAGATGTCACGCGAGAGCGCGCTGAGGATCACCCGCTCGACAGGCATTGGCACATCGGGACGCGCGATGCTCAAGAGCGCAGGACGCTCGTTGCGTGACCAAGCGGTCGTGACCGCGGTGAGCGTGCCAGGGAAGGGCACGTCGCCCGAGAGGCACTCGTAGAGCACGACGGCGAGCGTGAAGATGTCGGTCGTCGGCGAGGGCGGCGCGTTCTCGAGGAGAATCTCGGGCGGCAGGTACTCGGGGGTGCCGACAATCTCGCCCTGGTGCGTGATGCGGCGCGCGGCGGTCTCGCCGGTGGAGTTGAATGCGATGCCGAAGTCGAGGAGGACGGGGTGCTCTCGGTTGGTGCCGGGCTCACGCGCGATGAAGATGTTCCCCGGCTTCAAGTCGCGATGGATGATGTTCTTGTTGTGTGCCCGCGAGAGGGCCTGCGCGACGCCGACACCGAGCCAGACCGTCTCCTCCACCGTGAGGCGACGTCGCGTCGTCAGGAGGCCGTTGAGCGGGCGGCCATTGAGCAACTCGAGCACGACGTAGGGGCCAACGACGGGGCAGTCGCCCATGTCGCGCACCGAGACGATGTTGGGATGACGAAGCTGCGAGAGGATGCGGGCTTCGAGGCGCAGTCGCTCGATGATGGCTGGGTGCGTGCGGAGGCTCTCGTTGAGCAACTTGAGCGCGACGACTTCGCCAAGCGCCACATTCTCGGCCTCGTAGATGGTGCCCATCCCGCCGCACGCAATCTCGCGGCGAAGCAGGTAGCGACCATCGACGAGCGTGTTCTCAAGACGTGCGGGAAGCGGTTCGCTCGGCTTGGTGGGAACGCCGACGCTTGCTGAGGCCTGTGGCATGGAATGCTGGATGTTCTGCATGGTGATCTCCTTCAAAACGTCGGGTCGATGAGGGTGCGGCTCGGGCGGCCGTAGAGGTAGCCCTGGTGGATGTTGCAGCCGAGCGAGAGCAGCGTGTCGCGCTCCTCGACGGTCTCGACGCCTTCGGTCACGACGAGCATGCCGAGCCCGGCGCAGGCGCGTGAGATGGAGGTAACGAACTGCTGCTGGAGGCGGCTCTTGTCGACGCCGCGCACGAGCGACATGTCGAGCTTCACGACTTCGGGAACAAGCTGCGTGACGGAGGTGAGGCCTGCGTAGCCGGCGCCGAGGTCGTCGATGGCGAGCGCAAAGCCGCGCCTGCGAAGACGTGCGATGCGGGCGTGCGCATCATCGATGACCTCGAGCGATGCGCGCTCGGTGATCTCAAGGACGATGCGGTCCGCGAAGGGAACAAGCGGGCAGGCGTCGCTGCCAAAGACCGGGTCGAGCAAGTCGGTCGCGTGCACGTTGATGTAGAACTTGGCGTTCTTGTCCGTCGCGGTCGCGATGGTCTCGGCCACCGACTTGCGGATGCGCTGACCGAGCCTGTCGAGCTGCCCGAGGTGCTCGGCGGCGCTGATGAAATCGGGCGGTGCGCCAAGCGATGGCTCGGTGGTGCGAAGCAGCGCCTCGTATCCAACAATCTTGCGCTCCATCACGTTCACGATGGGCTGGTAGGCCATCCAGAGCTTGCTGAGCGCGCTCTCGAAGCGGTCGGTCACGCCCACCATGCGGCTCGGCAGAGTCAGCTTGGAGGAGACGGATGCACTCGTGGCCTTGGAGACAATCTTGACGAGTGCGTCCGCCGCGACGGGCTTGGTGAGGTAGCCCATGGCGCCCAGGTTCACTGCGTCTTGCGCGGTCTCCTGGGTCGGGCAGCCCGTGATGAAGATGAAGCGGAGCTCTTCGTTGTGCGCACGAAGCTGGCGAAGGAGGTCCACACCCGATTGCCCCGGCAGGTCGATGTCGCTCACGACGGCGTCGAACCTTGTGCGCGAGATCTCCATCAGCGCATCGGAGCAGCTCCCCACCGAGACCACATCGTGCTGCTTCGACAGGATGCGGTCGTAAGCGCGGCGCAGCAGCACATCATCTTCAATCACGAGTACTTTGCTATCCATGGGGAGCCTCTTTCGGTGCGAGTCGTTCCTCGCGTGGGAGTTCAGTCGGTATGTGCAGGCGGTACGTGCTTAGACATTGCGAGTGGCGTGCCAACTCTCCCTAGAGGCGCACAGAGAACACGTCGCTCGCGCTGCCGTCGTTGCTGTCGAAGGCGCCGGTTGCAGAGGCGTCGAACATCAGGTTGGTCGCAGCCGACTCGAAGCTGACGTAGTGGGCACCCGATGCGTTGGTCGAGATGTGCGGGCTCATGCTTGGGCCATCGCTCTCGCTGCCGAAGCTGTCGACGCTGATGCGTGTCGTGACGTCCGAGGTCATGTCGCGGACAAAGATGTCGCGAGCGAGGTTGGTGTCGGTGACGAGGCCCTCGGAGACGCTCTCGAAGGCGATGATGTTGCCGTCGGGAGAGATGGATGCGCCGATGATGGTGGTCGCTCCGCTGTCGCCTTCAGGTGATTCCGTCGTCGAGCCATTGGCCAGGCTCACGTACTCGCAGCCAGTGCCGGTGCTGGTGCAGCGGAAGACGTCGAGGTCGTTGCTGTCCGTGATGCCCGGGACGAAGGCGTTCGACTTCGAGACGAAGACCACGAACGCACCATCACGAGAGAGCTGCGAGGCGAAGTAGCCGTTGCCGACGTTGTCTGTGATGCGCGTCGTCGCAACGCCCGGGACATCGCGCACAAAGACGTCGATGGTCGCGCCCGTCTCACTCGGCACGGTGAGGTTCGTCGACTGGCTCTGGAAGGAGACGAGCATTCCGTCTGCGGAGATCGAGGCGAACGTCGAGTGCGCGGTACCGAAATCGGTATCGGATTCGTCCGTCATGCTGATGCCCTCGAGCAGCGCCTCACCGCGATCGAAGCGGTAGACCTGCGAGCGCCCGGTGGCGCATCCGACGGCGCCTGCGCAGAAGTCCGAGCAGGTCGATTCGAAGGCGATGTAGCGGCCGCTATCCGAGACTGCAGGACGAAGTGAGCCCACGTTCGCCGCGCCACCGCAGTTGACCGCGCTGCCGCTTCCGAAGTGCGAGATGAACTCCACATCGCCCGTCGAGACGGTGTAGGCGTAGACATCGAGCGTCGCTGGGTCGGTGTCCGTGGGGGTGAGCGGGTAGCGCGAATCGAACACGACGAGGTCGCCGTTGGCAGAGACGCAGGCGTGACCGACTGCATCCGGCTCAGTGCTTCCCGCACCCAACTCGCCCGTGATGTCGCGGCTCACCCAGCGCAGCTCGCCCGTCCTGCGGCGATGCCAGAAGACCTGCGGCGTGTCGCTCACGGGCTCGATGGCCACGCCCACGTGGACGTCTCCGTTGTCCGAGATGCAACCCGCGTGAAACTCCGTCGTGGTCTCGTCGCCGGTCGCAGTGACCGAGGCCGCGTAGGGCGCGCGCTGCGTCGCAATCGTCGCGTAGACATCGCCGCGGAAGGTGAAGGAGAAGTCCGTGGTGCCCTCGGGATAGGAGAAGCGCCAGCGACGCAAGCTCGCCTGATGGAAGGGCGAATCGAAGCTTGTGCCTGCGCCAAGGACGGGGCCGGGTTCAAGCGAGCCGTAGCGGTACGTCGTGCTGTTCAGGCTCGAGCCAATGCCGAGCGTGTTGGTGGTGCCGCCATAGGGGAGAACGACATTGTCGCCCGCGGCGGAAGTCGTGCTGTTGAACGCGATGTAGACGTTGGCGAGCTCGACGTTGAGCGCCTGTCGCAGCTCCACATCGGCCGCGAAGCAGGTCGTCGAAGCGCCGCCTGGAATCGTGCCGCACGCACCGGCGTAGCCCGAGTCGCCCACCGCATACGCCACGGGCTCGATGGTCGGCCCGTATTGAACGGAGCATGCAGGCGAGGTCGCGCTGCGGCAGGTGACGAGCTCGTAGGTTCCGCTTGGGTTCACGCCGCGGCCACCACCTGTGCCGTACACGAGCTGCGAGAGGGCCTCGGTGCTCACGCCCTGTGCTTCGGCCACCTCGCGGAACTCCTCGCTCGGGTCGATGCGGAAGTGCATGCCGCTGTTGTCGACGTAGCCCTCCACGCGGCCGATGCGCATGTATTGATCGTCGTACGTTCGACCTGTCTGCGTCGTCGATTGCGGCGCGACGCAACCCACACCCAAGCCAGCAACCACGATCATTCCCAACGGACGCACCGCATTGTTCCACGACATAACGACCTCGCCTTTTTGCAAGAGAACCAAAGGGTTTTCGCGAAGGTCAGCGCGCATCGCCGACGTCCCGGATTCCCGTAGACACTTCCCCGAACTGCTTCCCCGAACCTGCTTCGTACCTTTGCAATCGCGGTGCCAGCGCTGCGCGCGAGGCGTGCGCTCCGACCTCAGCGAAGGCGCCAGCCGAGCGTCAGCCCAAGCGTCGGCACGAACGCGTTCTCGGTGATCACATTCTCGATGCTCTGTGCCGCAACGCGGGCAACCGGATGAAGAGACGCGGCGTTCTCAGGCAGCGTGATCTGCGCCTCGGCCAATGCGAAATAGGTCAATCCGAGTGAGATGCGCCCGAACGAATCCGCGCCTGGCTCGAAGCTCCACGCGAGCTCGCCTCCGATGCCGTGAAGCGTGAGCTGAAGGGAGGTCTGCGAGAGGTCGAACTCGCCCGCGGCATCGACACCCATATAGGCTGCAACGAGCGGGGCCGCGATGGCGCGTGATGCACGCAAATGCGTGTAATTCAGGATGAATTCGACGCCGAAATCCGGCGCCAAGACGATGCCGACCTCGCCGCGAAAGAGGATGGCTCCGCTCATCAGGCCCGCGACCTCCGGATGGTCGCCGCCATGCACCTGCTCCACCATTCCCTGCATCGCCTCCGCATAGAAACGCGGCGTGATTCCCACCGTGCCGCCCACGATGAAGTGCCTTCCAAGGGTCAACCGAAGGCCTCCGCCCATCTGCAAAGGCGCGACGGTGCCGACGTGAAGGTCGACGCTCCAGTCGTGGTTCACGTGCGGTGCGCGTGGCGAGGCGAGTTGTCCGCGAACACCGCGCGCGGACCGCGGCCTCTCTGCGTGCGCCGTGGCGGGCAGCAAGATGGCCAAGAGGATGGCGGCGAGTGCGTGTGTGCGTCCCATGCACGAGCACTCAGCAGCCGACGTGCCAGGCCGCCTTGGTGTCCCGAGCGGAGCAAGCGTCTCGGAACGGAACGATCCGGTGAGACGTTCCAACGACCCGCTCCAGTTTGGGACAAACGCGTGAGACTTATCGCGAAACGAGGCTGATAGCCCCCGAGACGGAGCCCCGCTCGAGTCGCTCCGAAGCGGGGGCAAGTTGAAAAGTACCAATGAAAACGAGCAAGGCATGGGGGCGTGGCACCGCGTTCCAGTGTTCCACGGGCGGAATACGTCAAGGATTCCGTCGAGCCTTGACAAGCGGCCAAGAGGGGCTCTAGCCCCCGGACCCGCCTCCCCTCAGGCCTTGCTCTGACGACTCTGGCGCTCGCGGCTGACTTCGCCCTCGAGGCGGTCGAGCACGCTTGGTATCGCGGCAAAGCTCTTGCGCTTGGCGAGCTCCTCGAGCTCTTCCCCGAGCTGCGAGAGTCTTGGAAACCCAAACGAGGTGCCGCTGCCGCGCAGGTTGTGTCCGATGCGGGCGAGCGCTGCGACGTCCTCCACCATGAGGGCAACACGGCCGTCCTCGACGTCTTGGGCGCGTCGCTCAAGGTAGCGGCCCTGCCTGGCGAGCGTGCTTGGGTCGAGGGTCAGGGGCAGGTGCGCCGCATGGGCCTCCAAGCTCACAACTTGGTGTGGGGCAACGAGGCCCCTCAGGGCACCAAGCGGTGCGCCGAGGCCTGCTGTCTCGGTCTCGCCCACCACCGCCTCAAGAAGGGCGCGCGCGCTCACGGGCTTGACCAGCGAGACATCCATTCCGCTCGCGAGGCCGCGCTCCCGCGTGGATTCATCGGCATCGGCCGTCACCCCTACGATGCGTAGGCGGCGCTGCGGGCCCTCGAACTCGCGAATGCGCATCGCCAGTGTCGGCCCGTCCATCGCCTGCATGGAGAAGTCGGTGACGACGCTGTGCACGCTCGGGTCCTTGGCCTGTGCGAGGGCGACCTCGGGGTCGTCCGTACTCAACACGGTGCAGCCCGCGCGCTCGAGGTAGCGCGTGAGGACAAAGCGATTGTCCTCGTCGTCATCGATGACAATCACGCGCAGGTTCAGCGAGCGGTGCGGCGGGTGCGTCGTGCGCATCGAGAGCTTCGCCGTCGAGACGGGCAGGGGGAGCACCACGCGGAACGTCGCGCCCTCGCCGAGCGAGCTCTCCACCGAGAGCGAGCCCTCCATCTGCGTGACCAGCGCGCGACAGACAGCGAGCCCAAGGCCTGCCCCGCCCACCTTTCGCCCCGCACTCAACTGAAGGAAGGGCGCAAAGACGCGCTCGTGGTCGGCAGGGTCAATCCCCGGGCCGTCATCGCGCACGGTGAACTCCACGCGGGGCGACTTTCGCGTGCCGCGCTGCATCGAGACGCTCAGCGAGATGTTGCCATCCGGCGCCACCTTCATGGCATTGGAGAGCAGGTTCACGAGCACTTGCGTGAGGCGCTGGCCATCGACCATCACGGTGGTCGGCACATTCGCGGCGATTTGCTTGGTGACCTTCGCGCGCTTGGAGCGCGCACTGTCCGTCGCTGTGATCAGCGCCTCGTCCACGAGCTGATGGAGGTCTGTCGGCTTGGGGACGAGCCGCAGCGCACCTGACTCCGTGCGCGAGTACTCAAGGAGGTCTTCGGTGAAGCGCAGGAGCCCCCGGCCACTTCGCTTTGCGCGCTCCAGCGCCAGCCGCGACTCCTCTCCCTCTGCCGTCGATGCCAGGTCGATTGCGCCGAGCATCGAGGCGAGCGGGCTGCGCATCTCGTGCCCGAGGATGCCGAGGAAGTGCAGCCTCGCGATGTTCGCCTGCTGCAGAGCCTCATGCGAGGAGCGAAGCGCACCTTCCTCGCGCACCGAGTCCGTGACGTCGCGGAAGATCCAGACGCGCGCCTCGCTGGAGCGCATCGGGATGCAGTCGAGCAAGAGATGACGGCCATCCCGCAGCTCCAGAGGCTCCGCGTAGCTGCCGATCTCGCGCGTTGCAAACTCGGCCAGGCGCTGGCGCGTGAACTCGGGCGTCGCCGTGAATTCCGCGATGACCGACATCGCCTCGCTGCGATGAATTCGGAGAAAGGAGCGAAGCGTGAGCGGACGTACGGGCGCATCGACCGCGAACATCTCTTCGAGGCCCTCGTTCACATACGTGCACTGCCCAGCCTCTTCCACAAGCACGGCATCGCGAAGGTGATCCACCACATCCGCGAAGCGCGTCTCCTGCTCTTTCAGCTGCGCACGAAGACCATTGAGCGTCCGCTGGGTCGAGAGGTGACGCGCGAGCGTCTCAAGATGAGCGAGCCCCTCGGCATCGATCGGCTGGCCCCCTGCGACACCGAGCACACCGATAACAAAGCCTCGTGCCGTGTGAATCGGTACCACCGCCAGCGACTTCGCGAAGGGTGCGTTGCGGACGAGCGGGTGCAGCTTCCAGAGCGCATGGCGCGGCGCATCCTCGATGATGTGGGCTTGCTCGACGTGCAAATCCACGGCGGCACATTCCCGAGCATCCGGCGCGACGGCATCCCCGACGACCACCACCACAGGAGGCGTCTCAAGCAGCGTGACCCACGCGAGTGCCTGGCCCGAAAGGCGTGCGGCAATCTTCGCTATCGCACGAAGGTCGTTGAATTCATCGGGCACCGCACACCTCCGCCGTGAGGCGGCGGCTAGCGTGCGAGGGAGATCGGCCGCTGCAGCCCCACGCTGGGAGTGTACAGCGGGGCGCAGGTTTGTGTCGTCAGCGTCGGAAGCGTCACGGTGAACTCGGCGCCCTCGCCCTCTTTGCTCGTAAACGAGAGCTGGCCGCCGTGGTCGCGCACGATGTCCGAGACCGTTGCGAGGCCGACGCCTGAGCCACTTCCCTTCTTGGTGGTGAAGAAGGGCTCAAGGATATGCGCCTGCACTTCGGCGGGAATTCCCTTGCCGTTGTCGCGAACGATGAGCTCTGCGTGACGATCCGCGAAGGCCACATCGCAGGGCGGCACGTCGGTGAGTGCAAGGTGCACGGTGATGCAGCCGTGCTTCTCGATCGCGTCGCGCGCGTTGACCAAGAGGTTCATCACGACCTGCTGAAGCGAGCCGCGATTGCCCCGGACGAGCACACCCTCGGCGAGGTCTGCCTCGATGGAGACATCGGCGGGAAAAGTACGACGAAGCAGCTGAATGACCTCCCGCACGAGCATCCCGAGGTCGACGTTCGTGTCGTCGGCGGAGCCCGCTTTCGAGTGGTCGAGGATGCGCTTGGCCAGCTCCGCGCCGCGCTTGGCTGCGAGGCGAATGTCCTCCACACACTCCCGCTCGGGGTCGGTGACGTGGTCATTCGAGGCGAAGTAGAGCGCGAGCAAGTCTGCGTTCACCAGCACGCTTGCGAGGATGTTGTTGATGTCGTGCGCGACGCCGGTTCCCAGCCGACCGAGAGTTTCGAGCCGCTGTTGATGGCGCGCATTCTCTTCAAGCGAGTCGCGACGCGAGAAGAGCAGGAGGGTGTTCCCCACCCTGAGTCGGTCACCGAACTGAAGCCTGTTTCGTCCGGATGCCGTCCTGCCGTTGATCCATGTTCCATTTCGGCTCATGTCGGTCACGAACCACTCTTCGTCTTGGAAGACCAAGCGGGCGTGCTGCCTCGATGCGAACGAGTCGTCGAGCTTGAGGTCGCAGTCGTTGTCTCGCCCCAGCGTCATCCCGTCGAGAACGAGCACACGGCGTCCTGCAGTTCGGCCCTCCAGAATCACGAGTTGCGGGACTTCGACCTGAGGCTGAGTGGCGGGCCGCGGCGTCAACGCTCGCTGCAACTCCCCGTGGTCGAGCGTTGTGCGGTCCCCTGGTGCGCGCAGCAACTGCGTCACGCTGCCAGCGTCGCAATCCTCGTTGCAGCTCTCGAATCGGATAGAGGAAGGAGGGTAATCACGCAGGCTCTTCATGCCCAGACGCTATTCACGGAGCGTGCCGACAATTGTGTTTCGGAATGAAACACTCAGGCCCCTCCGAGCGCGCTGCGTCAGCCGGCGAAGTGCCCCGCCAGGTTCGTCAGGCCCTGCTCAAAGTCGCCGCCGATCATGGTGTCCATGTCCATGAAGAGGCCGAAAATGCGGCCCATCAGGTTCTGCTCGCCCTCCATCGACCACGTCACATTGGTCCGTGTGTCACCCACGGGTGCGAGGTCGAAGTGTACCGTTGCGGTGTCTTCCATCGGTGCGGTGAAGTGCAACGCGTAGTCCACGCGCGTCGGTGAAATCGATATGATTTCCATACGACCCGAACCGGTTTGATCCCCTCGCCAGGTGTACCAAGCGCCCACGCCGGAGGCTGGGTCTGAGTATTCCTTCGTCGAGGTCGGCTCCATCGCGTCCCAGGGGTTCCAGGTATTCCACGCGTGCAGGTCGGTGAGCATTGGCGTGATTTGCTCCGGCGTGGCCTGAACCAAGAGCGAGCGCGAGACCTCATAGTGCGAGGGCCGTGTTGCCCCGAGCGCGACGACCACGAGCAAAAGGCCTGCGAGGGCACCGAGCAAACCGAGCGCAATTTTCTTCATCCGCGCAGCGTAGTGAACGCACCTCGCGCTTTCCAAGTTCCGTCAGGGTGCAGGAACGACCTCGGAGGGAAGCGCGCGGCCCTCAGTGACGGCAAGTGCATAGCTCGCCCACGCATCGCCACCTGAGTAGCCACCCACAAAGACCTGGTAGGTACCCGGCTGCACATCCTCGAGGTCGACGAAGGGGTTGAGCGAGTTGGCCGGGTCATCGCTGTCATCGCCGCATGCGTAGTCGCCACTCGGAAGGCGCACGGCGAGCGTCGTGTCGGAGGGGCCCGCGTTCACCACGATGCGCACATGCGGGATGGCCTGCGCGACGGTGATCGTGTGCTGTCCGCTCGTCGGAAAGTTGCCCACGCAATGCCGACTCATCGTCTGCCCGGCGATGGGGCCACCCGCCGTTCCGCTCGAGACGACTTGCGCAAAGCCCGGCCCAGGAAGGGAAATGAGCGAGGTGTCGGCGATGACGGGGGCTTCGACGCGCGGCGTTCTTGGCGTCTCAGGTGCTGGCGTCGCGGCTTCTGGAGCTGGCGCGTCCTCGTGGCCTGAACACGCTGCGAGCGCGGATGCGAGCGTGACGAAGAGAGCCGCCTTCTTGAGCATGCGAGGCACGTAGCGCACTCACCTGCAAACGCCCAAGGCCATGCCTCGGACGGAGCAAAAAAGCCCACTGCGTGTGCAGCGGGCTGAGTTGCCGAGGAACGGTGGCGTTCAGGGAAGCGTTGCGTTCTGAAGCGCTGCGTTCACCGTGAAGCCGATCGTGGCTGCCGGTGTATCGCCCTGGTGGAACGAGCCCACAAAGACCTGGTGCGTGCCAGCCGGGAAATCACCCTGCACAGCCGAGTTGGGGTAGCCGCCGCCGTCGTCGTCACAGAGCACGCGGCCGTCCGAGAGACGAACCATGAGCGTCGTGTCTTCCGTCGAGCGCGTGAGGATGCGGAGGCCCGTGATGGGTCCCGTCGTCGTCAGCGTGATGTTCGCCGCTGCTGCGATGTTGCCGCCGCAGAATGCGTCGCCGTTCTGCATCGAGCTGGCCGAGACCGGGCCGCCTGCGACAACCGAAAGCGTCGTCGGGTCAGGAGCGAAGCCTGGCGCGAGGGTGAGGGCCTGGGGTGCAATCGGGGCCGCGGTCGCGCTGCCGGGGACGGTTGTCGGCGGCGTGATCGGGGGCAAGAGCGCTGGGTCGATCGGCGTGGGGGTTCCGCCAAAACAGCAGCCCGATGCCGCAAGGGAGAGAAGGATTCCCGTGCTGAGCACGAGGTTTTGGGTCGAGAGCGTCTTCGTAGACATGTCTGGCGTTCCTTGTTCAGCGAGTTCCAGTGCGTCAATGACTGACGCCCTTCTTCGTACCTCGCGCATGCCGGACGCACACATCAAACGAGGTCAAACGGATGTACGCACGAGCCCGGGCGATGTGGAACCAAAATGTTTCCGCGGGCCTCTCCTCTCGGTGCGAATTCTCGCAAGCAGCGCGCGAAGACACTGCGAATTGCTGGTTTCGCGCGGGCGCAGAAAAACTTTCTGCACAAAATTTGTCGCAACCGATCCGCACCGGTTATCGGTCCGCTTGTTCGCGAGAGCAGCACCCTCGAAGTGACGAGGCGAGCGAGCGAACCAGGAACAAAGACCCATGGCACACATCGGACGAACACAGAGCGGAGAAGGCGAAATCATCGCAGGACTCGATCTTGGGACGACCAAAGTGTGCGCGATCGTTGGTGAGGTCACGGACGACGGCATCGACATCATCGGTGTCGGCTCAGTCCCCTCCACCGGTCTGCGCCGCGGGGTCGTGGTCAACATCGAGACGACGGTGCTCGCAATTCGCGCGGCCATCGAGCAGGCCGAGACGATGGCCGGCGTCGAGATTCACTCTGTCTATGCGGGCATCTCCGGAAGCCACGTGCAGGGCTTCAACAAAGAGGGCGTGGCCGCGATCGCGAACCGTGAGGTCAGCGCAGCCGACGTGATGCGCGTGCTTGAGCAAGCGCGTGCCTTCCCGCTCTCGAGCGACCGCCAGGTGATTCACGTGCTCCCGCAGGAGTACATCGTCGACGAGCAGGGCGGCATCCGTGAGCCTGTCGGCATGAACGGCGTGCGTCTTCAGGCGCAGGTGCATCTCGTCACGGCCGCGACGACGAGCGTGCAGAACATCGTGAAGTGCGCAGAGCGCTCGAACCTTCACGTCGCTGAGGTCGTGCTTGAGCCGCTTGCGAGTGCCGATGCGGTGCTTGAGAGCGACGAAAAAGAAATTGGCGTGGCGCTCGTCGACATCGGCGGCGGCACGAGTGATGTGGTCGTCTATGTCGATGGCGCGGTCGTGCACACGAGCGTGATTCCGATCGGCGGACACAACTTCACGAGCGACATCGCGCAATGTCTTCGCACGCCCATCGCCGAGGCCGAGCGCGTGAAGATCAAGTACGGCTGCGCGAGCCCCTCGATGGTCGACCCCGACGAGCAGATCGAAGTGCCCTCGGTCGGCGGACGCGCTCCCCGCGTGATGCCGCGCCAAGAGCTCTGCATGATCATCGAGCCACGCGTTGAAGAGCTCTTTCAGGCTGTGAAGTACACGCTCGATCAGGGCGGCTTCACGAACCTTCTCGCAAGCGGCGTCGTCATCACGGGCGGCACCACGCAGCTTGAGGGCATGCCCGAGCTCGCAGAACAAATCCTCGGTTTGCCTGTGCGTCGCGCAGCGCCAACCGGTGTGGGTGGCCTCCTCGATGTCGTGCGCAGCCCTGCGTACGCCACGGGTGTGGGCCTTGTGAAGTACGGCGCGGCGAAGCTCCGTGCGATGCCGCAGATGGCACCGCTTCAGGTCGAGCAATCGCAGGTGGTTGCGACCGCAGCCGGAGCCAACTGGGGCGCGCGCATCGGCGCATGGTTCAAGGAAGTGTTCTGATCATCGCGCAAGCGCGCTGATCAAATGTTGTAGCCGGGAGGGATGAGGGCATCCCTCCCCTCCATCGGAGTGAATCCGATGGAGCCTCCCCTCCAACCAACAGCGCCGTTCCAAACGGTTTGTAAACAAACCGATTTGGACTTCGCTGTAGTTCGAAGTCTGAACGTGGCTCAGGTGGTCTGAGTCGCGATGAGTCTGAGTGTGTCGGTGGGCGAAGCCTGCACGCTCCTAACGTTTGTGTTCGAAAACAAAGTCGGCCGGGCGAGGCCGCAATCCGAGAGTGCCAGTTCAGCGCGCGAGAAGGCTCGAGCGGTTGGCATGTCGGACAGGAGGCGATCATGGGTCTGAATATCGAGTTCGAGGATCACGTGGAGTTGCAGGCGCGTATCAAGGTGGTTGGCGTCGGCGGTGGCGGCGGCAATGCGCTCAACACGATGATTCAAAGTGGTCTTGAAGGCGTCGAGTTCATCGCGGCCAACACAGACACGCAGGCCCTCGATGCGAACCTTGCGAGCACCAAGGTGCAGCTTGGTCATGGCCTGACGCGCGGCCTTGGTGCGGGTGCAAACCCCGAGGTCGGCAAGAAGAGCGCGCTCGAAGAGATGGAGCGCATTCAAGAGGCGCTCGATGGCGCAGACATGGTCTTCGTCACGGCCGGCATGGGCGGCGGCACGGGCACAGGCGCAGCGCCGATCATCGCGCAGATTGCACGCGACATGGGCGCACTCACGGTCGGCGTGGTCACGCGTCCGTTCCTCTTCGAGGGTCGTCGTCGCATGAAGAATGCAGATCACGGCATCGCGGATCTCTCGGCCAACGTCGACACGATCATCTCCATCCCGAACGCGAAGCTCCTTGGCCTCGATGATGATCTCTCGATCCTCGAAGCCTTCCGTCGCGCAGACGACGTGCTCGTTCAGGCGGTGCGCGGCATCTCCGACCTCATCACGCAGAGTGGAACCATCAACGTCGACTTCGCCGACGTGAAGACGATCATGCAGGCGCAGGGTCGTGCACTCATGGGCACCGGCTACGGCAAGGGTGACCGCCGCACGCTCGACGCTGTGGAGATGGCAATCAACTCGCCTCTTCTGGACGACATTTCGATCGATGGCGCGATGGGCATCTTGCTCAACTTCACGGCGGGCCCCGACGTTCGCTTGAAGGAGATCAACGAGGCCGCGAGCCTTGTGCAGCAGGCGGCGCATGAGGACGCGAACATCATCTTCGGCCTCCTCACGGACCCCGACATGGGCGATGTGGTGAAGGTGACGGCGATTGCGACGGGCTTTGGCATTGAGCCCAGCCAGATGCAGGAGATCGTTCACGCGACGGCAGCTTCGCGTCCGCGCAATGCGCTCCTCACGTTGCCGACGACGAACCGCGTCTCGGTGCAGGTGCCACGCAACTCGACGATGCCCTCGTCACGCCCTTCGATGGCGCCTGCGGCTCCCGCTGCACGTCAGTCGGGCTTCATCGCGCGTGAAGAGGCGCCTCGTGCGTCGCGTCGCGTGAGCTCGCCGCCCGAGCAGACGTCGCTTCCCTCCGTGCACACGACGGGTCGCGCGTTCGGTGCAGCAGCGCTTCATGACGAGGCGACGCTCGACATCCCCGCCTACCTTCGCCGCGCAGCAGCGCACGACTGAAGCGCTTTCGATTCGATATTGAATCGATAGGATGAAAACGCCTGACTTCGGCCGGGCGTTTTCGTTTCAGAGGGGCTCGAAGTGAAGGTGCACGCGCACCAGGGAGGGGGCAGATGCCTCGAAGTTCCAGCGCGTGGCGAGGCGTCGCAGACACGCCTGCATCGGCCCCTCGTGGGTCGGCCAGCCCTGCTGCGCGAACGAGGCCGTCTGCGTGCTCCCGTGCGGCTGCACGAGGATCGAGAGCACGTGCTCGCGGTAGCGCGGGGCATGACGTCCCGCGGCACGCTGGTTCCCCTCTGGCGCTCGGCTGAGCTCGTCGACGCGCGCCTGCCTTGCGCAGGACTGGATCTCATCGCGATGCCTCCGCACGACCCGCAGTGCACGTCGTTCAGGGAGTGGACCCGACACGTGGATCTCGGTCGGCGTCGAGGCGAGGCGGAGCGGGCGCAGCCTCACGGGCGGCGGGGGAGGCTCTGGGAAGAAGCTGTCGGAGAGGAGCCCGTGCTCAGGCATGTACCCATCGCACTGCGTGCATGGGTTCTGGGTGGCGTTCCCCTCGCTTGGCCACCGAAGGTTCTCATTGCAGAAGGTGCAGGCGTCGCTGATGCGCGCAGTGAGGGTGGGTCGCGGCGCGGGTGGAACGGTCAGCTCACCGCGCGTGGCGAAGGCCGTGAAGGTGAGGCCGCAGGTGAGAAGG
>JBILQT010000352.1:0-6838 GCA_044373065.1 Sandaracinaceae bacterium | reverse complement strand
ACCGCGCCCGTCGCGCCCTCGCCCATTCCAGGAGTGCTCGGCGTTGCAGCGCCCAAGACGCAGCAGCGCATGACTGCGACCTTTGGCGCGCCCCTTCCCGCCGCGATTCCGAACCAGGCCAAGCGCCCTGTGCTTGAACTCTCCGAGGAGGATGAGCCGCCAACGCCCACGCAGCCCGCGCCCATTCGTCCTCCGACCGCCGCGCCGATTCCGGTCGCTCCTCCGGCCCCGATTGTGCCCGCCGTCGTCGCGCCGCCTCCGCCCGTCGCACCGGTCGCTCCACCTGTTGCAGCGCCGATCGCAGCGGCAGCGAAGGCCGCAACGCCTCAGATGACGGCGAAGCTTGAGGGCATGGGCCTCACCGCCGATCAGATCCAAGGCGTGCTCGGCCTCACGCGCGAGGTCATCGAGCGCGTGGTCTGGGAGGTCGTTCCAGACCTCGCCGAGACGATCATCCGCGAAGAGCTCAAGCGCCTGACGAAGTAGACGAAGCGCCCACGTTCGAATCGAGAAGCCCGCTCCGTGATGGACGCGGGCTTCTTCGTTTGCCGGTGTTCAGAGCATCGGCGAGAGCAGGCGTCCCATGCCCTCCTTCACGCGCGTGTTGATCCCGCGCCGACTCCAGACCGCAAGTGAGAGCTCTTTGCTGCGTGCTTGATCCTCGCGATGAAGCCGCGTGAGTTCTTCCACCCAATGCGCATCGTAGAGCACGGCGATGAGCTCGAAGTTGAGGCGAAAGCTGCGCACATCGAGGTTCGCGCTGCCCACCGTCGCGAAGCGCCCATCCACGATCAGCGCTTTGGTGTGAAGCATCTCTGGGCCGTACTCGTAGATGCGCACGCCAGCCTCCAGCAGCTCCTCGAAGAAGCTCTCACCCGCCCACTTCGTGATCGGAAAATTCGAGTGCGCCGGCAGCACGATGCGCACGTCCACGCCACGCAATGCTGCCGTCTGAAGCGCGACGAGCACAGCTCTATCCGGCACAAAATAAGGCGTCGAGATCCAGACGCTGGTGCGCGCCGAGGCGATGGCCGTGAAGTAGAGGCGATGAATCGTCTCGAGTGACTCATCAGGGCCCGACTGAACAATCTGCATCACCGTCTCGCCGTGAGGCTGAAGAGGCGGAAACGATGCGTCACTGTCCAGCTCCTCACGTGAGGCGAAGAACCAATCCTCAAGGAAGATGGCCTGAAGCGGCGCCACAGCGGGGCCCTCGATGCGCATCATCACGTCACGCCAGGGGACGAAATCGTCACCCACATTGATGCCTCCGCAGTATCCCAGCGTGCCATCCACAACGACAAGCTTGCGGTGGTTACGAAGGTTGATCGTCGCGGCGCGGCGGATCGGGTCGAGAGGAAAGAACGGACGCGCTTGGCCACCATGTTTGCGCAACGTCTTGAGCGAGCTGTTCACGCCCATCGAGCCAAACGCATCGTAAAGCAGGCGCACCTTCACCCCGCGAAGGGCAGCGCGCTCAAGGGCATCGATCACAACCTGCGTCGTCTTGCCTTTTCGGAATGCGTAGAACTCCAAGTGCACTTGGCGCTGTGCCGCATCGATGGCCTCCACGAGCGATGCGTACGTCTTCTCCGCGCCCACCAAGAGCGAGACACGGTTGCCTTGAACAAGCGGCGCCCGACCCATCTTGCTCGCCACGCGCATCACGCCGCGCAGCTCCTCTGGCTGTGCATCGATCAGTGAATGCCGTTCCACATCGGTCACCGACACGGAGCCCGAGAGTCGATCCCCAAGCCGCTGCCTCAGCGAGGCTGCAACGGCCAGACGCGTGCGCACCGGGCGTCGCACGCGGTCGCGACCGAGGTACCAGAAGAGCACGATGCCGAGCGCGGGGAACGCGAGCAGGACGAGGATCCAGGCGAAGGTCGACGAGGGCTCTTTGCGGCGCAGAAGCACCAGCGGAATGAAGAGCAGCGAGACCACCTCGGCACATGTGACGAGGACTTGGCCCAGCGTCGTGAGATCGAGTCCGAGGTCGCCCATGAGTCCATGCGTGTACCACAAACATCGCGCTTCATGCCCACACTATATCAACATGACACAAATCATATCCCAATCATATGCGCGGGCTCTTTCGATCCGCCTGAAGTCGCGTGGCGCCCACAACGCCCAGGGCGATTCCGAAACCGACGAGGATAAGCCTCAGAAAGAGGCGGGCCTCCGTGCCGCCGCTGACCGGACCGAACACTGCGGCCAACGCAAAGGCCAGCGCCCCGCCAAGAAAGAGCACGTAGAGAAAGGGGCTCAACGTCGAGAAGACCTGCCCGCACGACGCACATCGCCAGTGCGTTTCAACGCCAAGTGGCAGCCCGTGCGTCACGATCTCGGTCGCCTTCGCGCGGGAGACCGATGGCTCTCTGCAGAACCCGCAGCGGCGCTCCGCTCGAATCAAATCGGTTGCTGCTTCTGGCATGTCCCGAATTCACCGCGTCGCGAAGAGGATGACGCCAGAGAGCCCGTTGTCCTGCGTCTTCTGCGCGACCGCTTGAATGCGTGTCATGCCGCCTGCTCGAAGCACGCGCGTCACAGCCTCAAGGCGCCCCTCGCTGTCATGCGTCTCAAGCACGACGCGCTGAATCCGGGGCCAATCCTCGGCGGCGATTCCTTCGAGCACGCGCAGCTCGTAGCCCTCGACATCCACCTTCAAGAGGTCGACGCGGGCGTTCGGTTTCAAGAGCGGAAAGATCACATCCGAGAAGCGCTTCACGGGGACACTCACCGTCTCGGCGCCCATCACCTTGCGCATGATCGCCCAGGCCAGCCGCGTGCGAACGAGCTTCTCGCCAAGGACGCGAAAGGGATGTGCGCCGCGGCCCAGGGCGGCCTCGATGCGACGTCCTCTATCCTCGAAAAACATCTCAAACTCGCGGCGCTTCGCGGGCGCATCGAAGGTCGAGTTGGTCGGGAAGCGATGAAACGCGCAGAAGCTCACCGCGCCGTCCGAGTCGCCCAAGCCCATCGCGAGCAAGTGATGGCGTGACTGCGCAAGGCTCGGCTGCGAAGTGAAGTTCGTGCGAAGCGAGGCGAACACCGAGGGCGATGGCTCAATGCAGATGAGCGTCAGGTCGCCCTCGCAGGCTTGGGCTGCGCGCAGTGAAAACGCGCCGATGTTGGCGCCCACATCCACCACGATGGCCCCAGGCCGCAGCGCGAGGTCGAGCGCGAAGTACTCCTCCACCTCGGCCTGCAGCTCCTCCGCGCGTGTCCGCGACCCAGGCGCGTTGTGGAGGCGTGGAGCGGCAAGAACGTCCAGCGGCGACATGGGCAAATCTTCTTTCTTGCGCGAGCAAGCAAGCGCAACGTCGGTGTTGGACGAAACAGGCGACGCTATGCGACTCCCTGCGACGAACACAAGAACGGCACGTGACTCGCGCGCTCGCTGCGCCTACCTTCGCGCCCCTCATGCCCCTCTCGCTCGACCAACTCACGCTCGGTTTGTCCCGCACTGTCGATGGCTCGGACTTGCCGCTGATCGGCGTGAAGTACGAGGGCAAGGTGCGCGACAATTATTCGCTGCCCAACGGCACACGCGTCCTCGTCACGACGGACCGCATCAGCGCGTTTGATCGCGTGCTCGGCACCCTTCCCTTCAAGGGCCAAGTGCTAAACGGCCTCTCGGCCTGGTGGTTTGAGCAGACCAAGGATGTCGCGCCCAACCATGTGCTGAGCCTTCCCGATCCCAATGTGCTGCATGCCATTGAGTGCACGCCGCTGCCCGTCGAGCTCGTGGTGCGGAGCTACCTGACGGGCGTCACCTCGACGAGCATCTGGACGCACTACGCATCGGGTTCACGTGTCTTCGCCGGGCACGCACTGCCAGACGGGATGAAGAAGAACGAGCCACTGCCCGCGCCCATTCTCACGCCCTCAACGAA
Organism: Sandaracinaceae bacterium; assembly: GCA_044373065.1. Taxonomy (GTDB): domain Bacteria; phylum Myxococcota_A; class Polyangia; order Polyangiales; family Sandaracinaceae; genus JAFLCL01. Next base: position 2,942 of record JBILQT010000352.1, on the reverse strand, counting down.
GGCGCCCAAGGGTGGCCACGACATCACCGTCTCGAAGGCCGAGTTGCTCGCGATGGGCGAGGTGAGCGAGGGAGACTTCGAGCGCGCGGGTGAGATCGCGATGGCGATGTTCAAGCGCGGCCAGGAGATATGCAGCAAGCGCGGCCTCATCCTCGTCGATACGAAGTACGAGATGGGCAAGACGCCCGACGGTCGCATCGTCGTCATCGACGAGATCCACACGCCGGATAGCTCGCGCTATTGGAAGTCGGACAGCTACGCGGCGCGCCTCTCACAAGGCGAGGAGCCCGAGTCGTTCGACAAAGAGTATGTGCGTCGCTGGCTTGCAGGCGTTGGCTTCAAGGGCGACGGCCCCATCCCGACGATCCCCGACGACGTGCGCATCGAAGCAGCGCGTCGCTACATCGAGGCCTGTGAGATCATCCGCGGCGAGCCCTTTGTTCCTGACATGGACGAGCCCAACGAACGCATGGTGCGCAACCTCAAGCGCGCCCAGATCGGAGAGAATCGATGAAAGCCAAAGTCTACGTCACGCTCAAGCGCGAAGTGCTCGACCCCCAAGGTGATGCAGTTCGTCGCGCACTTGGAACACTCGGCTTTGAAGGCGTGAGCGATGTGCGCATCGGCAAGCTGGTCGAGCTCGATCTCGGCAACATCGACCGTGCGCGCGCCGAGGCCGAGCTGCCGAAGATGTGCGCGAAGCTCTTGGCCAACGCTGTGATCGAAGACTTCCGCTTCGAGCTCGTCGACTGATCGCGCCCCGGGCGAAGCCCTCAGCCCTGCACGTTGAGTCGACGCATCTTGCGCCAGAGCGTGGTGCCTGAGAGACCGAGCATCTCAGCGGCGCGCTCTCGGTTCCCGTCGACCTCGCGAAGGACGGCCGTGATGGTCTCGCGCTCAGCCCTATCGACAGCATCGTGAAGGCTCTTGGTGGGCGCCAGTGTGAGCGGCGCGACGCGCTGCTGAATCTCTGGCGGCACGATGTCATCGAGGCGCACGCGCCCTCCCACAGCCAGCGCGACGCCTTGCTCGATCATGTTCTCAAGCTCGCGAATGTTGCCGGGGAACTCGTAGCGCTGGAGGTAATCCACCACGCCATCTCCGAGCTCCACCTGGCGGCGCATCTTGCGCGCGTACTTCGCCATGAAGTGCTCGACGAGAAGCGGGATGTCCTCGCGTCGGTCACGCAGCGGAGGCAGCACAAAGCGCGCGACGTTGAGGCGGTAGTAGAGGTCGAGGCGGAAGCGCTTGTCCGAGATCGCCTCCTGCAAATCCTGGTTCGTCGCGGCGATGATGCGCACATCGACTTTGGTTGGCTTGTTGTCGCCAAGGCGGCGAATCTCGCCCTCTTGAATCGCGCGCAAGAGCTTCGCTTGGAAGGCGGGCTGCGTCTCTGCGATCTCGTCGAAGAAGAAGGTGCCGCCGTTCGCTTCCTCAAAGAGCCCGCGACGCGATGTGACGGCGCCGGTGTAGGCACCGCGCACGTGACCGAAGAGCTCGCTCTCAAGGAGCGTCTCGCTCACGGCAGCACAGTTGATCGTCACGAAGGGCCGATCGCTGCGCGTGGAGTTGGCGTGAATCGCGCGCGCAACGAGCTCTTTGCCAGTGCCGCTCTCGCCCGTCACAAGCACCGTCGTGTCGGTTGGCGCGATGCGGATGATGCGCGCGAGCAAGTCGCGAATGGAGGCCGAGCGACCGATGATGTTCGCGAAGCCGTACTGCTCACGGAACGACGCCGTCATCGCGTTCATCGCGCCGGCGAGCTTTCGCTTCTCAATCGCGCGCTCGATTTTCACGAGCAGCTCCTCCTCGGCGAAGGGCTTCTGGATGTAGTCGTATGCGCCCGCGCGCATCGCCTCGACAGCCGTCTCGATCGTGCCGTACGCCGTCATCACGAGGACTTCCGTCATCGGGGCAACGTCCTTCACGTGACGCAACACATCGAGCCCGTCTTTGCCGGCCATGCGCAAATCGGTGAGCACCAAGTCGAACGCATCGCCATCCACAAAGGCGCAGGCCTGCTCGCCATCGACGGCTTCTGTCACGTCATGCCCAGCGCCTCTCAGCATAAGAGAGAGCGTGCTGCGCATGTTGCGCTGATCATCCACCACGAGAATTTTGGCCATGGTCCCTGCAGCCATACTCGCCAAAGTCTTCTTCAGGGGCAACTCACTCACCTGGATCCAGTGTTGCGGGGGGCAATCCCGAGGGTGCCGGCGCGACACGCATCGCGCGCTCAATCATGCTTCCGAGCCGTTCCAGCTCTTGCTCACGACGCTCTGCGACGCTCAATGCGCGCATAGCGATGAAGGCCGCAATGACGCTCATCACGAGCGCGAGCAAGGCGAGAATGCGCGTGGTGCGATCACTCATCGTCCACCCCACGGCTGTTCGACGTACGTCGCCGAAGGCACGCGCAACGGAGAAGGTGTGCCGCGGAAGGTGCCCGTCAGCGCATGCCAGCCCCAGGCCTCGCCATCTTCGGTGAGCGTGAGGATCGGTGTGACCTCGTAGACGCCTGGCTCGCGAAAGGCGCCGCAATAGTCGTGGCCGCTCAGGCTCATCATGACGGCGCGTCGCTCCGAGAGATGAGTAAAAAAGTCGGGCAGTGGACGGCCGATGAAGGGTTCGATGCCGCAATGAAACGTGCGTCCGGATGGGCTGCGCACATCGAACGAAACGTACTCACGGCGCACGAATGCACGCTCAGGCGCGCTCGATCGAACACGCAACCGAAAGGTTGCAGATGAAGCCGTGCGCGCGTCGGTCGGCGCGAGGTCGACAAGGGCTGCGCGTCCGGTTGGTGAGGTCATAGAGGGCACTGCGCGCCAGCGCGTCGTCACACTCGGCAAGCTTCGGAAATAGGTCGCATCGGTGCGTGCGACCCAGTTGCGACCGGCGCGCCCGGAGGTGAACTGCCAGACGACCTCGCCGCCTTGCTC
>JBILQT010000243.1:0-10921 GCA_044373065.1 Sandaracinaceae bacterium | reverse complement strand
CGTCGTGAGCGCCCTTCCCCAGCAGAGCTCGCGCACATCCATCCACTCTGCCCAGTGCGCTCCGGAACGCAGCGTTGTCGTACGCGTGTTGCCGCGCGGGCGATCCCGACGCGTGCACGTCACACGACGACCACGTGCATCGCGAAGCTCTGCGGTGAGCCAGCGACGATCATTCGCCATCTCGATGTCGCTCAGCGCATCGATCCGCACCACGAGGCGATGCGGGTCTTGGCTGTCTTGCGTGACGCTCAGCGATGCGACGGGCGCATCGGTGCGACGTGCCGCACGCGGGGGACGCGCGCGCTGTGCGTACGCAGAGCTCGTGCAGAGCGAGATGAGAAAGAGGGCGAGCGGGAATCGAAGCTTCATGTCGATCCCAGGAGTGCAGGTTCGATCGCGGCGAGCACGCGCTCACGCAGCTCGGGTGCAAAGCAAAGCCGCGGACGCACGATGCGTTGGTTGCGCAGCTTCTCGAGGGCGAACGAGATGTCGCCGAGGCGCTGCAGCGGTTGATGACGAAGGACGACCCAGAGGCCCTCATCGGGCTCTTCATCCGAGTACGGAACATCGTCTGCAACGTCGAGCCAGACGTAGAGATCCGGGTCGAAGCCGGCACCGCGTGCCACCTCGCGTGCACGCTCGTGGACCTCGTTCCAGAGCGGCTCACTGCCTGCGTGATCGGGCAAGGGAACCGTCTTTGGCAATACGCGATTGCGGAAGCGAACGGCGAGGTCCGCAAGGACGCGATCATCCTCGTGCTCGCAGGCCGCAAGCGCCGTTGTCAGCACCGCATCATCGAGGTCGAGGTACTCGCCAAGCGTCGGCTCTTCGCCCAATGCTGCACGTGTGAGCGCCTTGGGAATCGACGGGGGCAGCGAGCCATGACGCGCCCGCTGACGAATGCGCAGCAGCACCGCACGCACCAAGCACTCCGCCGCCCGCGTGGCTTTGTGGTGATAGACCTGCTGGTACATGAAGTGACGCGCGAGGAAGAACCCTTCGATCGGGGGAAGGCCCTTGCGGCCTTCGATCGCAAGTACTGCACGTCGCGTCCCATCAGGCTCGGTGAGCTCTCCGAAGGTCAGGGCACGCAGCAGCCAATCCAGGTCGTAGATGCCGTAGGCGACGCCCGTCATGCGGCTATCACGAAGCAAATAATCACAACGATCGACGTCGAGCGTGCTGCTGATCGTCGAGGCGAGCCAGGGCAGCTCATGCCTGCCGCTGATGAGATCGGCCACGCGCGCAGGCATCTCGCGATCGAAGGAGGCCAGTGCGCGATGCACATCCGAGGAGGAGTCACTCAGGATCGCAACCGTCCACTCCTCATGCGGGCGCGCATCGGGGACGACCTCCTCGAAGAGGTGCGAGAAGGGCCCGTGACCCAAGTCGTGAAGCATCGCGGCCGCAAACGCATCGAGCGCACGACGCTCATCCAAGCGCTCCTCGGGGCGGAGCTCGCCTTGCACCGTGCGCACGCGATCCGAGAGGCGCGTCATCACGTGTGCGGCACCGAGCGCATGCGCGAAGCGCGAGTGCTCTGCACCGGGGAAGACAAGTGAGGTGAGCCCGAGTTGCTTGATGCGACGCAAGCGCTGCAGCTCACGGGTATCGAGAAGCGCCAGCGCGAGGCGCTCAAAATTTCCCTCGAACGCCACGAGGCCATGCACCGGGTCACGCAAGATCATGCGCGGCGGATGTAGCACGGCTACACATCGCCCATGCACACGCGGCTTCGCCCCTCGCACCTGCTCGGTTGGTTTGCGCTGATCTCACTCTGCATCCTCTCGCCCACCGAGGCGCAGACGACGAGCCCGCTGAGCACACAGCTGGGTCAGCTCATCACCGATGCAGGCCTTGGCGAAGACGTCTCGGTCACGGTCGTCGATGCTGCGACGGGTACGCCTGTCTTCGCTTTTCACGGAGACCTCCCGCTCAACCCCGCATCGAATCAGAAGCTCGTGACGGCGGCCGCAGCACTCACGCAACTCGGTGCAGAGCGCCGCTTTCGCACGGGGCTCTATGGTCGCGTGGAGGGCGACGCGGTGGTCGGAGGCCTTGTGTTGAAAGGCTTTGGCGACCCGAGTTTGCATATGAGCGATATCGTCGAGCTCGCGCGTGACCTTGCGCGGCGAGGCGTGCGCCGCGTGGATGAAGTCGTCGTCGATGCGACCTACTACGACGGGCAATTCCTTCCGCCTGCGTTCGACCAGCGGCCCCGTGAGTTCGCGACCTTCCGTGCGGCGACGGGTGCGATCTCGATCGATGGCAACGCCTACCAACTGCGCGTGCGACCGGGCAGTGCCATTGGTGAGGCCGCAGTCGTCACGCTCGATGGCGCGGGCTACTTCGACATCGACAACCAGATCACCACGAGTGAGTCCGGCGCGGCGAACATCATCCACGACCAGCGCGCCGACGGTGAGCGCTTGCACCTCACGCTCCGTGGATCGATCCCGCTGGGCTCCTCGCAGGTCGCCTACCCCAAGCGCATCGAGAACCCGATCCCTTGGTCGGGGCATGTGCTTCGCGATGCGCTGCGTGACGTCGGCATTCGTGTGCAGGGCGGCGTGCGCATCGCCACGACCGCAACGGACGCACCGCTTCTGGCCTCGCATGCCTCGCGCCCGCTGAGTGAGATCGTCACGGCGCTCGGCAAGCAGAGCGACAACTTCGTCGCCGAGATGCTCTTTCGTAACCTGGGTGCAGAGCGACGCAGGCCAGGTCGCGTCGAGGACTCGGTCACGGCCATTCACGACTTCCTCGATGCCGCACACATCGCCCGCACGGGCATGGAAACAGTGAACGGCTCGGGGCTCTACCGCGGCAACCTCGTGAGCTCCGGACAGCTCGCCGCAGTGCTCACCTATGCGTTTCAGTCGCCTGCAATCCGCAATGAGTACGTCGCGCATCTCGCGATTGGCGGCGTCGACGGAACGCTTGAGCATCGCCTTGGAGACTTGCCCGCACCACGCATCGTGCGCGCAAAGACAGGCACCCTCGACAACGCCATCGGGCTCTCCGGCTACGTGCTTGGACGCGAGCCCGGACGCGCCTACGCGTTCAGCGTGTTGGCGAATGGCATCTCGGGCCGCCAAGGCCAAGCACGCGCACTCTGTGATGACATTGCGCGCGCCCTCGCCGCCGACCTCTGGCACTGATCACGGTGAAGCTTCGATGGCGCTCGCGATCACTCGCGCAAGGCGCCTATTGCCGCGCCGACCGTAGTGGAGATTGTCGCGCCCCATGCGCAGCTCCTCGGGGTCCACCTGGGCTTCGCGCCATGCGGGCAATGGGTCGATGACCTCGAAGCCAGCGCGAGCGCCTTCGGTGCGAACGAACTCGGAGAGTGCGGTCCAGCGGTAGTCATCCCAGCGCTCGAGGATCGGCGAGACCACCAGAATCGCGCGTGCATCATCGGCAGCGATGCTTGCACCGAGTCGTCCAAGGCCTGCCGCGACTCGCTCGCGCATCGGAGCCTCGTTGAACGCGACGAGGTACTCGTCGGTGTAGTTCGACTCGAAACGCCAACGCACGAACTGCCCCTCTGCACGGGCCAGAAGTCGAAACGTCGCATCGCGTTCGGCTTGTTCGGCTACGCCATCGATCGTCTCGCGCCGCACGGGAGCCACACGCTCGAAGAAGGCATCCTGTGCATCTTTGCGGGCGCGTTGTTCACCGCGCGCATGCCGCTCGAAGGGGCCGCTCATGACGAAGAAGTCGTTCATGCAGAAGACGACGACCACGACGCTGGGACGCATCGGCCGCACAGCGCGCTCGTACCAAAGCGCTTCTTGCCCCGTGTCGTAGCCGCTCACGCCGAAGTTCAAGACCTCGTAGCGCGAAGTGCCGAGCGCCTCTTCCGTACGCTGCGGAAGCGCATCCCACTCGGCCATGTACTCGCTCCACACAATCGAATCGCCAACGAAGGCCACGCGCGTTCGCGCAGCATGAGGCGCGTCGGCTGCGTCGTGGCTTGCGCGTGCACCGTGTCGCTCGAAGCCTGCTTCGCCGTACTCCATCTCGACGCGGCTTGAAGGCACCGGCTCGTAGACCAAAGCCTCATCGCCCGAGGCCCGATAGATGGTCGAGTTCATGCGCCGGTAGCGCTCGTACCAACCGTCGTCGCCACCACCTTCGCTGCTTGTCTGTGAGGCGAGATGCACGCGAAACGCGACCTCTGCGATGCCCAGGCTGAAGGCTAGCGATGTGAGCCCAAGGAGCGCTCTTCCGACATTGCGTTTCAGCTTCGAGGCATCGCTCACGCCGCCGACACTACCGCATCGACGCGCTCATCGAAGGTGCAGCACCACGTCGCCGTGGCGGCTCGCTTCGACGCTCGACTCGCCTGTCGCGTCGCTCAATCCACCGCCACGAAGGCGAAGCGCAACGCCGCTTCGAAGCGAGGGAGTGCGCACGCGAATGCTGCGCTCCACAGCCTGCACGCCCATGCCCTCGCAGTGCTCACAGACAGCATGAACGGCGCGCCCGAAGAAGTTCTTGCGCACTTCGATCTCACCATCGCCCGCGCAATGCGGACACGTGCGTGCGGCCCACACCACAAGGGGAATCCATCCGTTGCGACGCACACGCCGCGCATCGATCGCGAGCGAGCCCACCAAATCTTTGCCCATCGCAACACAGCGCACGCGGATGGGCTTGGTGATGGGCGAGAGACGCGTCGTTGCGTCGGTCGCGTGAAGCGTCAGCAGGTTGTAGGCGCGCTGTACTTCGATGAAGCGCTCCGTCGCCGTCGGGTCACCGCGATGTCTGTCCGGGTGATGCAGAAGCGCTGCCTGCCGGTAGTGCCGCAAGAGCTCGGCAGCGGTGAAATCGTCTGAACGCAGGGCGAGAAGATCGACGGCCGTTTCGAAGCGCATGGAGGGCAGACAGCGACGCGGCGAGAAAGTTCCCGGAGCTTTTCTTTCAGCTGTCGACAGGCTCTCGACCACGCAGGCGAATGTTCAAACGAGAGCCGCACGCTGCACACCTCACGGCGTGCTGACGACGTAGATCGGGTTCGCGTAGACCCACGGCACCTCTCGCACGAGCTCCGCTGCGAAGCGTCCGAGCTGAGGCCCGGCGTGATGCGGCACGATGCGCACCTCGGCGCGGTAGGCGCCGGGCTCCGTCGCGACGTGCTCAAGCACAGCGCCATCACCCGAGGCAACCTCGACCGCTCCCCCCGCTGCGGCGCGCAGGATGCGCATGCGGATCTCCGGCGTCGGCCCCGCGGGGAAGTCCGCTGGAAGCCAGGGACGTCGAACACGCAGGGTCGCGCCAAGCGGGCAGTCGCTGCCCATCTCGCAGAGGGTGCCAGAGGGCGGCTCCGCCACGAAGTCGAAGCCCACAGGCGTCCCAAGCACCTCGAACGTCAGGTAGAGACGGCCTGCCGACAGCGCTTCCATGGCAGCGTCACGACCCTCGCCGCGGACGAGCAGGTGATGCGTGTGCCAGTACATCATCCGACGATAGGAGTCGCCCCGCTCGCCATCGGGCATCAACATCGCGAAGGTGTTCTCGTGGGCATCGCAGCCCCCGGTGCCGACGAGGCGCATCCCCTCCGCGAGCAGTGTGTCCCACTTGTCGAGCGCATTGTCGTTCTCGCTAAGGAACGAGAGGAGCGTGAGATCGGGCTCCATGCGATTGGCCGCCCTTGTGAAGCGAAGGAGCATGGGTGTGTAGCCGAGCCGATCGAGGCCGAGAAACTCCTCGCGGATGTTCGGATCGACGTTCGCGTGGGTGTTGTAGATCTCGAAGCCATCGGGCCGTGTCGCGCGGAGCTGCTCAAGGGGGTGACCCTCGGTGTGCGCGTAGAACACGAGCGCGCCTGCCTCGCGAAAGCGCGCCGCAGCCTCGGGCCCGTCCTCTTCGTAGAGCGCGCCCAACCGTGCCGGATCCGCGAGCACAAGCGGGTCCTCGGTTGGGTGGCGCCGCAAGCCCACGGGCATGAGCTCGTTCTCGCTGCCGACCATGACAAGCACGCGATGGCCGTCGTCGCAGCCCCAGTGCGCCGCGATCACGTTTCCTGCGCCGTCGCGTACGAGGTCGTCGGCGGGCTCGGTGGCCCAGTGCGCAGCCTCGAACGTCGGCTCCTCAAGATGCGGCGTGTGATCGGTAAGCCAGAGCGTGTCCATGTGGAGCCTGCACGCGGCAGAACGTAGGTGCGCGAGGCACTCGGTGCTCGCGAGCGCGCCATCGACCCAGCCCTCGCCGTCGCATGCGTCGTGCGAGAGCGGTGAGTGGAGATGCACGATCGCGCGCTCAAGATGGAAGTCGCGCCGGGTAACGTTGAGAGGTGGCAGGCCATCGGGCCACGGGGGCGGCGGAGGGCCTGCGTCCTCGCGGTACGCATCCATGCCCAGATCCTCGGCCGCGTCGAGGCGAGCGTCGCTCGGCGGAGGAGGCGCCTCGCAGGCTCCCAGGGCGCTCACGAAGCCCAGCAGGATGGTCCGAAACCGGACGGGGCTCCCACCCCGAACCTCAGCTGTTGCGGCATGCATGCAAGACGATGGTCTCGAAACCCATCACACCGGTCAAGCGCGCGTCCGCTCGACCCACGTGCCTTGCCCTGCACGACTTCGCTTCATCGATACGCGGACGCGATACCGTTCTCCGCGGCCTCCAGCGGCAATCCGTTGCGCACGTAGAACTGATAGGCATCCCAGTGCATTGGCCGCGCGTCGTACGAGAGCATCCACGCGCCAGCGCCCCAGGCACCCTCCTCTTCGGCCACGCGGAGCCATGCGCGGATGATGTTGCGGCGCGCCTGAAGCGGAATCTTGCCGTCGTTTCGCACGCCCATCTCGCCGACAAAGAGCGGCTTATTGTGAGCACGCGCGAGTGCCGCGGATTCACGCAGCATGCGGGTGCCGGCCTCTTCGATGAGGCTTGTGCGCACGCCCCAATCCTCGGGATAGAGGTGCACACTTGCGACGTTCAAGAAGGGCGAGCGTGCGTTGAGCGCAAAGCTGCACCGCGTGCGGAAGATCCAGCTCGCGCCGGAGGTGAGCCAGAACATCTTGCTACGGCCTTCGAGCGAGACATCGAAGCCCTCCTCGCCGCTGCCCACCCAGGCGCCGCCCTCCACTTGATACCGAACGCGGCGCGCGATGCGGTCGATCCAATCACGCATCGTATGCCCCGAGCGCTCAAGCCCCTGGCCGCGCGGCTCGTTCAACACCTCCCAACCGGCCACCGCCGGATGCGCGCCGTAGCGCAGGCCATCGACCGTGGAGATGCGCTGCAAGGTCTCATCGACGTGCTTCTCGTAGATGGCGTTCACCCTCGCGTCGGTAAAGAAGCGCGCGTCGGCACTCTTGGGCGAGGGCAGGTTGGCCCAGGTCACGTACGTGCGCGCACCACCGAGCTCATCCCACTGATTGCCGAGCACGAGCACGAGGCGAAGGTCGTGGTGCACCGCACGCTGAAGCACGAGATCAAGCCCGCGAAATGCGAGCTCATCCGTCTCCTCCGGTGACCAGCGAATCGCACTGTCGCCCCGCTTCTCGTGCGCCGCGTTGTACGCGTTGGTGCGCACCACAGTGGCCCCCAGCGCTCTGGCCTTCCGCAGCACTTCATCGACGGTATGCGGCGCTTCACCCCGCCTCAACGCGCGTGTCGCTTCCTCCTGCAAGTAGTACGCGTTGACGATGCGGTGCACGGGCCTGCGCTGAGCCTACCGCGCCGTCCGTCTCCGCCACGTCCTCAAGGCATGTGCCGTGAAGTTCAAACGCGCACCTGTCGGTCTGCCGCAGTGTTCGCGCTCGTCATATTGCAATACGATCAAAACCGTTCGATCACCGCGAACTGACGCCGAGCCAAGCATCCTCCTGAGGAGGGATCTCGGTCAGCATCAGGCCAAACCTTCCCGAACCCACTTCGGGGACCAACCATCTGTAGATAGGCGGGACAGGGGTCGAACCTGCGACCAGCGCTGTGTAAAAGCGCCGCTCTGCCACTGAGCTACCCGCCTAAGGGTGCCGAGTCGTTGCCTTGGAACACCGACTCGTCAAGTTGCTATTGCTGTGCGCCTGGCGCTTCGACGTTCGCGGTGGGCTCGCCCTCAGGCGCCGCGCTTGGGTCGATGAGGCGGCCGTGGTCGACCTCCATCGGCTTGGTGCGCGCGCCAAAGACGGCATCCGGGTCCGAGAGCACGAGCGCCTCGCGAAGCACTTGGTCCATGTGCTCGACAAGGACGATGCGCATCGCGGTGAGCACACGCTTGGGGATCTCGCGAAGGTCTTTGCGGTTCTCACGCGGGACAAGCACCGTCTGGATGCCCGCGCGGTGTGCCGCGAGCATCTTCTCTTTGAGCCCACCAATCGGCATCACGCGGCCACGTAGGGTGATCTCACCCGTCATCGCCACCGTGCGACGCACCGGAATCTTCATCAGCGCGCTCGCGATCGAGGTCGCAATCGTCACGCCCGCACTCGGCCCATCCTTCGGCACGAACTCGGGGAAGTGCACGTGCACATCAAGCTTCGCGTGGAAGTCCTCGGCGAGCCCAAGCAACTGCTGTCGCGAGCGGATGTAGCTCAGCGCGGCCTGCACAGACTCCTGCATGCCCTTCTCCAGCAAGCCGGTGATCACGAGCTTGCCCGTGCCCGGCACAACGCTCACCTCGCACTCGAGCATCGTCCCGCCGTACGTCGTGTACGCGAGGCCATTGGTCAGGCCGATCTCGTCGTGCTCGTTGGTCTTGGTCGAGTGGAACTTCGGGATGCCGAGGTATTGCGGAACGTTCGTCGCAGCGATGCGATACTCCGCTTTGCCAGGCACCGAAGCCGCAGCGCTTGCCTTGCCATCCTTGAGCACCTGACGCGCAATCTTGCGGCAGATCGAGCCCAGCTCGCGCTCAAGGTTACGAACGCCGCTCTCCTTGGTGTAGTGATGAATCACCGTGCGAATCGCGTTCTCGGTGATGTCCACCTTGATGTTTCCGAGGCCCGCCTCCTCACACTGCCGCGGCACCAAGTAGCGCGTCGCAATGTTGAGCTTCTCAAACTCGGTGTAGCCACTCAGCTCGATGATCTCCATGCGGTCTCGAAGCGGCGCGGGGATTCCGCCGAGCGAGTTCGCCGTGGTGATGAACATGATGTCGGAGAGGTCGTAATCGAGGTCGAGGTAGTGATCGTTGAACGCCTTGTTTTGCTCTGGGTCGAGCACCTCAAGAAGCGCCGAGGCTGGGTCGCCACGGAAGTCACTCGACATCTTGTCGATCTCGTCGAGGAGGAACACGGGGTTGTTCGTCCCGGCCTTCTTGAGCGACTGAATCAGGCGCCCCGGAAGCGCGCCGATGTACGTGCGGCGATGTCCGCGAATCTCCGCTTCATCACGCACGCCACCCAACGAGAGGCGCACAAATTTGCGACCCGTGGAGCGTGCAATCGAACGCGCGAGCGATGTCTTGCCCACGCCCGGAGGCCCAACGAGGCAGAGCACGGGCCCCTTCAGCTTGCGCACGAGCGCTTGGACCGCGAGGTACTCAAGGACGCGCTCTTTGATCTTGCGAAGCCCGTAGTGGTCCTCGTCGAGCACCTTCTCGGCGTGGTCGATGTCGTAGTTCTCCTCGCTCTTCTCCTCCCAAGGCAACGAGAGAACCCAATCGATGTAGTTGCGCACGACCGTCGCCTCGGCGCTCATCGGCTGCATCATCTTGAGCTTGCGCATCTCCTTTTTGACGCGCTCGGCGGCTTCCTCAGAGAGGACCTTCTTGGCCGCTTTCTCCTCGAGCTCCTGCATCTCGTTCTTGAATTCGTCGCGCTCCCCCAGCTCCTTCTGGATCGCCGACATCTGCTCGGAGAGGTAGTACTCCTTCTGCGTCTTCTCCATCTGCTTCTTGACGCGCGACCGGATCTTCTTCTCCACATTGAGAATCTCGATCTCGGCGTTCATCAACTCTTGGAGTCGCTCAAGACGCTTCTTCACGTCGAAGGTCTCAAGGACATCCTGACGCTCTTGGAGCTTCATCGCGGTGAGGTGAACCGCGACGGTGTCGGCGAGACGAGCCGGGTCTTCAAGGCCCGCGACCTGCGCAATGACCTCGGGCGCGATGCGCTTGTTGAGACGCGCGTAGCCATCAAAGTTGGTCTGGACAGCCTTCGCGGTGCCCTCGATGTCGCCCGCGATGATCTCCTCGATGGGCTCGTGCTCGACGAGGAACATCTCGTCATGCGGAACAAAGCGCGTAATGCGCGCGCGCCGCTTTCCATCGACGAGCACCTTCACCGTGCCGTCGGGCAAGCGGAGCAAGCGCACAATCGTGCCGATGGTGCCAACCGTGTAGATGTCCTCAGCGCTTGGGTCGTTCGTCTTCGCCGTCTTTTGCGCGCAAAGAAGAATTTCCTTGTCGTCGGCCATCGCCTCTTCGAGCGCGCGGACTGACTTTTCACGGCCGACGAAGAGCGGCACGACCATGGACGGGAAGACGATGATGTCGCGCAGGGGAAGCAGCGGAATGGGCCGCGAGCTTGCTGGGGACGCCTTCTTGTCACCGTCGTCAGAGCGATTGAAAAACATGGTGCTTCTCGAGGTTGCTCGCCTTCACGGCGCGTGGACGTAGGGGTCAGAAGAAAGGCGCTCGCGTGGTGCGGAGCGCCTTCTTGGTTTCGCACTCAGTGCCTTCGGAACCAGGCCTGAGTTGGTGTTGCTACGCGGTGCCAGCTTCCTTCTCGAAGACGAGAAGAGGCTTTTCACCACGAAGGATGACGTCTTCGTTGACGTGCACTTCCTTCACACCGGGACGCGAAGGAATGTCGTACATGATGTCGAGCATCGCGTTCTCCAGGATGGCGCGAAGACCGCGCGCACCGGCGTGACGCTTGAGCGCTTCTTTGGCCACCGCGACGAGCGCGCCGCGCGTGAACTTCATGCGCACGCCATCCATGTCGAGAAGCTTCTGGTACTGCTTCACGAG
>JBILQT010000484.1:0-4037 GCA_044373065.1 Sandaracinaceae bacterium | reverse complement strand
AGAACGTCGACGAGGTGTTCGCCGAAGACGTTGTCCTTCGAAAGAAGATCACAGCGATTCTGCGCAAGCACATGGATGTCGAGGCTGAGCTCGACAAGGACGTGCGCTCGAAGATCAAGAACCTCGAAGAGGGCACCGCCTCGTTCGAGACCGAGTACGCCCGCGTGATGGATCAGCTGAAGCGCAACAAGAAGCTCAGCTGATGGCAGGCGAGGAAGGTAAGAGCGTCGACATCCAATCGGCGCTCGTCAGCATGACGGGGCAAGGCGTCGGCGAGGCAGCCTGGAGCGGCGCGACGCGCGTCTCGGTTGAGCTGCGTACGGTGAATCACCGCTACCTCGATGTGCGCGTGCGCGCTCCGAATGAGCTGCCCGAAGCAAGCGCCATCGCCGAGGATGTCGCCAAGCGGATGCTGCATCGCGGCCGTGTGGAGATCGTCGTCTCGCTCGAGGGTGGCGATGCACTCCCGCCTCCAGTGCTCGATGTCGCACGCGCGCGCGCTGCATTTGAGCAGCTCGTGGCATTGCGTGATGCGCTCGCTCCCCGCGAGCCTGTGCCGCTCCAGTTGTTGGCGACCGTTCCCGAGCTCTTCGTCTCGCGCAATCCGCGCAAGGGCGAGCAGCTCCGCATCGCCATCCGCGAGGCGTGTGAGCGTGCTGCCCAGGAAGCGCACCGCATGCGCCTGCGTGAGGGCCAAGCCCTGGCAGAAGATTTTCGTCTTCGCCTCACGCGCATCGAGGGCAGCCTCGCCTCGATCGAGAGGCGCTTGCCCGAGGTCATCGTGCAGATGCGTCTTCGCCTTCACGAGCGCGTCGCACGCTTGCTTGACCCCAACCCGATGGACCGCCCGCGCTTGGAGCAAGAGGTCGTCGTCTTCGCCGACCGCAGCGATGTGACCGAAGAGTGCACGCGCCTGCGCAGCCACATCGCGCAGTTTCGCTCGGTGCTCACCAAGCCGATGGAAGGGCGCGGCAAGCGCATCGACTTCCTCTGCCAAGAGATTGCGCGCGAGACGAACACGCTTGGACAGAAGAGCTCGGATGCGAGCCTTGCGACCTTCGTCATCGACATGAAAGTCGAGATTGAGCGCATGCGCGAGCAGGCCCAGAACGTCCTCTGAGGATTCACTCGCAGGTGCGCATCATCGCGGTGCCCACCACCGCCGCGCCCATCGGCGTGCCATCGCAGGCAGCGAGCACGGCACGCCAGGTCTCGTCCACGCTGGCATCGATGCGAATGCCGCACGCGCCCTCGATGGGCGTTGCGAACCGGAAGAATGAGTAGCGATCAAACGCGTGGTGTCCGTAGACGGTCGTGATGTCGCTGTAGTCGCGAATGTCGACCGTTGTGCTGCGCACCATGCCCGCGAGATGGCTTGCTGCGGCGAAGCCGAGGCCAGGTGAGCTGCGCCACGTGTGCTCGTCGAGTTGAACTGTCGCGAGACCTGGAAACGCAAGCGACCAACACTGCGTCGCCCGAAGGGAGCAACTCGCATAGAGCCGGTTGTCGCGCATCGCGGTGATGTCGAGGTGGCTCATCGCGGGGCCTGCCGAGAGGGTCGCGCGTGAGGTCGCGAAGTCGAGGCCGAGCTCGAACTCGATCGTGGAGGCGCCGACTGGAAACGAAGCGCGGACGTAGTTGCCATCACGGCGCGAGAAGTCGCCCTCCACGCGCTCCACGGTCACTGCGCTCGCTGCCTGCACGGGCAGGCTCGCTGCGCCCTCGTCGCTCAAGCACATCGGAAGCGCGAGCCGCGATGAGGCGCTCATGGTCGGCAGCGCATATGCACCGGCGCTGATTCGAAGCTCGCTCTTGCGCATCAACGCCAAGCGAAGCGCATCACGCACAGGCGTCTCGAAATCATCTGGCAGCGAGAAGACCACCTCGCGCGGCCAATACGCGCAGAGCGCTGCACCTGGCTCGACCGTGAGGCGACCTGTCCATGCCGCACTGCCCTCGTAGGCCACCGGCGAGCACGTCAACGGGCGCGCTGCATCCGAGGCCGCATCAGGCAACAGCGCATCTGGAGCCCACGCATCCGCAAGCGTCGGAGCGTCCACCGCACTCCATGCATCTGCGCTTGAGGTATCCGCGCGCGCGGCATCCACACCCGCATCGGCCCCCTCCGCGGTCGGACAGCCAAGCAATGATGAGGACGAAGCGAAGAGCACGAGCGAGGCGAGGCGGGCGTTCATGGGGAGACTCCGAGGTAGGGGCGCGCTTGCTTGAAGATGGGCGTTCCGTCGGACGAGACATCGATCTCAATGTCGAGACGAAGCGGTGAACGGCTTGGGTAGACGCGGCTCTCGAAGTGCCGCTGCAGCTGAATCAGGAGGCGTGCGAGCTGCGCACGATCCACCGCCGAGAAGAGATCGCTGTCTCTCGATTCCGTCGAGCGCTGCACGAGCACAAACGCGCTGCCCTCGGTGCCGTCTTCAAGAAACGTCATCTCCTCTGGCTCAGCCGTTGGGATCGATGGACGCACCACGCCGATGTCTTCGACCTGCGTGACGACGCGATAGAGACCGCCCGTTCCACCCGCGTGCGGAAGGTTCGTGAGCACCACGCTCTCGCTGCGCTCGAGCACCATCGTTGGCACCACGGCCACGCCCATGAAGACGCGCGTGTGATCGATGCCGTAGTACGCGCGCTCATCGAATGCGCGCACATTCCAAAGGCTGCGCCAGACCTTCCGCAATGCATCGGCGACAGGCTTCTCGTCGCTGAGATCACCATCGATGTCGTCGATGATCGGCGTCAGCCAAACCCGATCGGGGTTCGCATCAAGCTCGGCTTGGTACCGCGCGCGGCGCGCCATCAAGGCATCACGATGCGCAGGCGTGAGGCAGAGCGAGGGGCCCACATTGTCTCCATCGAGATCATCCGCGAGGCAGCCCGTCTTCGAGTCGTAGAGCCCCGCGCCACTGAACTCCTCAAGGTCCTCGGCGTTGGTGCTGCTGCGAAAGCGAATGAACGTCGTATCCGCGCTTACACCGTAAGTCGCACGAAGCTGCATCGCGATGCGATCCAAGAGCCCCGCCTGAAGTGGCGCGCGTCCAATCGCGCGACGTAGCGCATCGAGTCGCATCACACGCACCGTGCGGTCCGTGCGCACGAGCGGGTCTGCGAGCAGCGAATCAATCATCGGCTGAAGGCCATTGCCCTCGATGTGGGCAGCGTAGGTCGCAAAGGGAATTCCAAATCCATCCGGGCGATACGGTGCGGGCAGCGCATCAAAAATCTCGCCGAGATTTGCGGCCTTCACGCCGTAGGAGATTCCATCCGCGTGCTGCAGCTCCGACATCGGTCGAAACGCCGTCACGCTCAGATCCGAGCCCGGTGCGGGCAGCGGCGGCTGCTGTGCGCGCCAGAAAGCCTCGGCATCGACGAGGCTCGCGCGCTCCCAGACCATCTCGCCAGTCTCACGCACCACAAGGTGCACAAGCGCCCCTTCCAGCGCCGTGATGCGCGCCTGCTCCCGCACACTCGCCCAGCGAAGATTGGGCAGACGCTTCTCACGCATCCGCAAATTCAAGTGGCTGCCAAAGCTCTGCGGAAAGGTCGTCACAAGCCCGGCCACGACCGAGATGTCCTCGGAGGCCGCATCGACAATCACGATGTCGCGCGGCCCGTACTCCGTCGCGAGCGCGCCTGGGGCCACCGTGTTGACGTAGCCGTAGGTCTCGCCCGCGCTGTAGACATCGATGCTGCTCGCACTCAACTCGGCGCGCGTCATCACCGTCACGTTCGCAGCAGCGAGTTCTGCGCGGTGCGCAACGAGCCAGCTCTCTTGCGTCGGGTCGACACCGATGAGGACGAGATCCGCCGCGGGGTAGTCCACACAGCCATCAAGGCGCGTGTCGTAGTCCGCCCAGGCCGCGATGGTGTCGGGTGCCTGATCCGAAGCCACTGACAGCGTGTAGGCCATGACGCCAAGCGCGCCGCTTGGATGCTGCGCACGCGGAAATGCGTAGAGGCTCCCCGGTGCATACGTGCGCGTGTCACGTCGCTGTGTCGCAGCCGCGTACTCGGCATTC
>JBILQT010000148.1:0-17907 GCA_044373065.1 Sandaracinaceae bacterium | reverse complement strand
CAGTCGCTCCCTGCGACGTGGCTCTGCCACGCCTCAGTCGCTCCTTCCGGGCGCGCTCGCGCTGAAACCAAAATCTTGCGTGCCGAAAGAGCGAATCAGTTGAGCTGCAAACTGCCCTAAGGCCTACTACGGGCGAAACTCGGTCCAGTCTCCGCGCGTCGCGAGCGCTGTAAGCTCGATGTCATGCAGCGGGATGGAGCAGGCGACCTGCGACACAAGCGTGTCTTCGGGATGCAGCGGGATGAGCGCGTCGAGCCAGGCGCGTAGGAGATCGCGATGGTGCGGCAGCTCCGCGGGCGTGCTCGGCAGCTGCACGAGGAGCAACCAAGTGACGAGCGTGAGGTAGCCGTCCTTCTTCGTCTCCGTCTCTCGATACGTCTGCACCTCCTCGCCATGGGGGCGCAGCGCTTTGCGCATCACGTCGCTCGCGTAGACCGTGAAGTCTTGATCGAGATCGGCGAGCTCACGCACCTCGATGCGCATCGCATCGGCATGGGCTGAGGCCTCCATCAAGGGTTCGATGCCGCGGTGCACTTCGCTTGTTCGAAGGTCGAGTGCGGTGCGCAGTTTGTCTTCCTTGCCGATCTCCTGCGGCACTTGGATGAGCACATGGAAAACGCGATCGCCGCGCGTGACGTGACTGCGCGCCTCGGTCTCGCGATCGCGTTGGTCGCGTCGCTGCTGAAGCATCCAGGCAAGGAGCAGCGCTGCCGCGAACACGCCCGCGCAGACCAGGTGCCCCAAGCCATCTCGGAGTCGAACATTTGAACTCAGGAGTGCGACCGTGAGTGTGCAAATGCCGATGAAGAGCAGTTTAACGTAGGGGAATTCCCTCATCAGACACTCATCGACAGCCCATCGGCATCGGTGCAACCACCGCATCACACGGGTGCCAGAGCCTTCCGAGCTGGTTCATCGTCAGCACCTCTTCGGGCTCATCGCCCATCATCACCTCACCGCATTTGTTCACCGCGTCGAAGCCGATCGAGCCGCACATCGGGGCCATCGTGAGGTAGGGCGCGATGCGCTCAAGCGTGGTGCCTGAGGTGGGCGTGGACCACGCGCCCGTGGCGATGCGGAGCTGTGACATCGCGCCGCCTGAGTTGGAGAACCAGCCGCTTGAGAGGCTTGGCCCTTCCATCGCGAGCGTCGAGACGCGCAGGCCAAAGAGGCCGGGATCATCGGGGCCGAAGAAGGGGTAGCTGCACATCGAGGCTGCGCGATTGCGGATCGCCACGTAGACGCCGCGCGGGGGGACGACATCGACCGCAGTGAAGTTCATCCAGCGGTAGGCGCCGCTCGCACAGGTGCCATTGCAATAGGAGAAATGGTTGCCGTTGAGTGCGACCGGGCAGTTCGAGAGGTTCGTGATCTCGATGGCCTCACCCGCCTCGCAGCTCGTTGCATCGGTGCAGTTGCCGTCGCCATCGATGACGTACTCGCTGAACACGAGGTTGGCAGAGGTCGGTGCAATCGGCGTGGTGCACGACTCGATCATGTTGACGAGTGCTGGGGCCGAACTCGCACAGCAGGTGCGGTCGTCGGTGCGGCATGCACGAAGCACGATCGAGGAGCGTGTGCCTGGGACGGGGCCGCCCGCCGTGAGAGGCGCCGCAGGGCGAAAATAGTTCTGTCCAACCGTCGTCACCGTGCCGTAGGGCGTGGCCGCACCATCGAGGAAGAGCTCGTAGACGATGCCGCTTGGGAGGGGCGCAAACTCCACGACGGGCCTGCGATCCCAGCTCGTGCCGCAGAGTGTCGGTGTGGCCACAGCGGGCACCGTGCAGCTTGGGCAGACGCCGCCCTCATCGACGCGCGTGTCGCAGTCGTCGTCTTGGCCGTCGCATGCTTCATCGCTGGGGCCGATCGCGCCCTCGCACGCGGTGCGGATGCCATCGACGCATCGCTGAACGCCAACAGCACACTCTCCGACGTCGGTGCCACAGGCGACATCGGGCATGCCCGTGCAGCCGCACCCCTCGTTCGCCATGCCGTCGCAGTCTTCATCCTGCATGGCCGCGTCGCAGGCCTCGATGCCCTCGATGACGCCGCCCTCGCATGCGGTGTAGAGACCGAATTCGCCGCCCTCGCAGCGCATCGAACCATCGGTGCAGAGGCCCTGACGACGATGTGCCGGGTTGCCGCGAAAGCAGGCTGCGGTGCTGCCGATCTCACACATGCACTGGTCGTCGACAGCGCCATCGCAGTCATCATCGACGCCGTTGTCGCAGACCTCCGCGATGCATGCGCGGTCAGGTCCGCCATCGGGAATCACCTCGATCAGAGCGTCGGCACCCTCGACAAACGTATCGTGTCCGACGTCGACCCAACCGACGTATGCATCGGGCAATCGCGATTCACCGTTCCCGTTCGCGCACGCGCTCGAAAGGCTCGCTGCGATGCAAACAACCGAAGTGAAGCGACGATGCATGAGGGATCAGCATACTGATCGCAGCCCACCACGACGAGAAGCGCCTCTGTGACAACTCCGTCACGCGCCTCGCCTCAGGCTGCGCGCGCCGAGTCCGAGCGCTTGTTCGCAGGCTCTTCACCGATGGGTGAGCGCACCGAGAACGAGACTGCCGCGCCGCCTTCCGCGCGGTTCTCCGCCCACGCGCGACCGCCATGGGCCTTGGCGATACGCGAGACGAGCGAGAGCCCAAGGCCAAGCGACGCGTGCCCAGCGCCGGCACGATGCTCACCGCGGTAGAACGAATCAAAGACGCGCGCGAGGTCTTGCTGCTCAAAGCCGGGGCCCTGATCTTCCACGCGAAAGACGATCTCGCGTGAGGCGCCCTCGCCCTTCGCACTCACCTCAAGACACGCCACACCCGTGCCGTAGCGCTTCGCGTTCTCAAGCAAGTTCGCAAGCGCACGACCCAGCAAGGTTGCGTCGGCCGAGAAGGGAATCGAGTCGTCTTCGGAGGAGAGCAGATCGAGCGGAAGTCCAAGACGTTCCAGCGCGCGCGCGGCCACATCGAGTGCTTCCACGGGGCGAATCGAGAGCGTGTCGAAGGAGAGGCGCGAGCTTGCGAGAAGCTCACCGACGAGGTCGTCCACCTCCATCACCTCGCGCTCGAGATCATCGACGAGCTTCGGCGAGGTGCCCGCATCGCGCACCATCTCAAGGAGGATGCGAACGTGCCCAAGCGGCGTGCGCAGCTCATGCGAGACGGCGGCAAGAAGCTCGCGCTGATCGTTGAGCTGCTTCTGAATGCGTGAGGCCATCTCGTTGATCGAGTCTGCGAGCACACGCACCTCGCCGACCTTGTGGCGCGAGGCGATCTGCACACGCGCATCGAGCTTCCCTTCGCCGATCTGCCGCGCCACCGAGGCGACCTGACCGAGTGGCATCGCGATGCGTCGCGCGATCACACCGGCCAAGCCCCAGAGCGTGCCGCAGGCGACGAGGAAGAGCAGAAGGACGAGGTTCCAAGGCGCGACGGCTTGGCCATCGCAGATCGCCACACGGCCGATCGTGGCGCCGCCTTCGACGACGTTCGTCATGAAGTGCGGATGCAGGCACTCCAAGCTGCCGAAGTGATTGAGCTCGATGCCAGTTGGGTCTTCGAGGCGCACCGAGACTTGGAAATCCTCGGCGATCGATCGGCCCAGCGCATCGCGCTCGAGCGGGTCGCGCCAGACAAGAAGAAAGCGATGACTCACAAAGCGCTGCAAGCGTTCGTACTGCTCCATCGGGCTTGTGCGCTCGGGCGTAAAGAGCGTCATCACGACCGCAACCGTCGCGGCCGTCATCACGATCGAGGCGCCAAACCAGAGGAAGAGGCGGCGATGCAGGCGCGCGCGCACATAGGCCTGCATGAAGGTCTGGTGCGTGCCGCGCTCGATCTCTTCCTGCGTGGCCTTGCAGTAGAAGGGCTTGTTGGGGTCGGAACCGAAGCTGCTCATGGCTCGACTCGATTCAGGGGATCAGACGACGTCGTCGGGGAGAGGAATGCCATCCTTCGAGAGCACGTAGCCGACGCCACGTACCGTCTTGATGCGCGCTTGATCGTCGTCACCAATCTTCTTGCGAAGACGCGAGATGTGAACATCGACGGTGCGCTCGCCAACGATGACGTCATCGCGGCCGGCCTCACTCAAGAGCGCATTGCGCGGGATGACGCGGCCTGCGCGACGCAAGAGCGCAGCGAGGATGTCGAACTCAAGGCCGGTGAGCTCCACGAGCTTTCCATCGACCGTCACTTCACGCGTGCCGACATCGGCCGTGATGCCCGCAGCAGAGAGCTTCTCGCCCGTCGTATCGGGCGCCACGCGACGCAACACCGCACGGATGCGCGCGAGCAATTCACGAGGGCCGAAGGGCTTACCGACGTAGTCATCGGCGCCGAGCTCCAAGCCCACGACGCGGTCGGTTTCATCCCCACGCGCAGTCAGCATGATGACGGGGATGTTCGACTCGGTCCGGATACGACGCAGCACCTCAAGCCCATCGATCTGCGGCATCATCACGTCGAGCAACACGGCATCAAAACCGTTGCCCGAGCTCGTCGACGCATTGGGTCGCAAGAGCTCAAGGCCACGCTTTCCATCCGGTGCATACGTGAGCGCCACACCGTTCTGCGTGAGGTAGCCCTCAAGCAGTTCGTAGAGGCGCTTGTCGTCGTCGATGAGCAAGAGGCGAATCATGTCGTTCCGTCGCTTTCACGAAGAAGAAATTGGCGTGTTCACACTGGCACAAATCACGAACACGCGATGTAGCGAAGCGTTACTTCGCCCTCGGATGAAGTGAGAATTCACCGCCCGTAGAAGGGATGCCCGTAAGGGTCCTGCTGGGGTGGTGCCTCAGGACGCGCACCGTCCGCTCGTTGCGCTGCACGCGTGCAGACGTTGGCGACGTGGTCTTCAAACGCGGCGCGTCGTTGATGATGCGAGGCGCAATGCGCACCGAGATGCGCAAAGCCCGAGGCGAAGCCGCCGATCGTGCCGAGCGAGAAGAAGGTGATGAGAAAGGCTCGCTTGATGGGATGCATGGATGAACTCCGTGAAGAATCTGAGGGAAGGCTCAGGTTTTCGAAAAGGCTTCAGTTGCCCGGCTGACGGTAGGGGCCGCCGCGGTGAGATCCGCCGCGTTCGCTGCGCTCGAGCATATCTGCGAGCTTCTTGCGCTGATCCTCGTCGAGGGCGTCGGTGACCTTCGCAAGCGCGCCAAAGAAGGCCGTGCGGATCGTGCGGAGCTTCTCGTCATGGCGTGCGTAGAGCTCGCCCATTTCGGTCTCATCGACGGTGCCGCGACGAATCGCATTCGCAATCTGTGCGCGCGTCTCTTCGGCCTCACCCTCGCCGTGGCGCATCGCTTCTTTCACTTCGTTGTATGCCGCCTTGATCACCTTCTCTTGGCCTACCGTCGTGTCGAGCGTCTGGAAGAGAAAGCGCAAGGGGATGAGCCCAAAGGGGCCTGCATCACGTCCGTCACGCGACTCAGGTGCACCGCGATCGAAGTCGGGTCCGCGTCCATCGCGTCCCCACTGACCGCCGCCGCCATGTCCCCAGCCACCATGTCCCCAGCCACCGCCGCGTCCGTGTCCCCACGGGCCTGGGCCGTAGCCGCGTGAACCACAACCGCCTCCGCCGTGACCGCGCCAGCCGCCGCCACACATGCGGGGGCTGCCCGCACGAAGGACCTTCACAAGACCAATCAAACTCAACGTTCCGATGAGAAATCCAAACATGTCGCCTCCGCGTCTCCAGCAACGCGCCGGATGACTCCATGACGATGGGTCGCTCATGTGAAGGTGCTGTTCGCGAACGCGTAAAGAAGCGTTGCTATGCAACTATGCGCAGGTGCCGACCCGCATTCTGGTTCTCGACCCGACGCGCCATGATCTCGACCCGCTCGTCGATCGCGTGCAGCGCGTCTGTGGCCCCGAGAGTCGCGTCTCGCGCGTGGTGGATGCGCTCTCGCTGAAAGAGCGTCTTCACAGCGAGTCCTGCGAGCTTGTGGTGATCGATCTTGTGCTCGGAGATGGCCAAGCCGATGGCATCGCGGTGCTTGCGTATGTGCGTGCGATCGACGCGGAATTGCCCGTGCTCGTGGTCTCCGAGAAGGGCGATGTGGAGAGCGCACGCCGCGCGATCGATGCCGGCGCAACAGACTTTCTCGTGCGCGGTGAGCGCCTCAGTGAGCGCGTCGCAACACAGCTTGAGAAGATTCGCCGCATCCTTCGCCTGCTCGAAGAGAAGCGTGCGCTGACACGTGAGAATCTCGCGCATCGTGATGTCGCCGCGGAGCGCTACCGCATCATCAGTCGCTCTCCCGAGATGCAGCGTTTGGTGCGCGCCGCAGAGCGTGTAGGCCCCGTGCCAAGGCCCGTGCTCGTGCTGGGTGAGCGAGGCACCGGCAAAGAGCTCCTCGCGCATTTGGTGCACGCGTCGTCGAAGCGTCGCGGGCCCTTCGTTGCTGTGAATTGCGCGGCGTTTGCGGAGCCGCTTCTGGAGAGCGAGCTCTTTGGTCATGAGCGCGGCGCCTACACCGGAGCCGATCGGCGTGAGCCCGGAAAGTTCGAGCTCGCCCAAGGCGGGACGCTCTTTCTCGATGAACTCGGCAACACCTCCCTCGCCTTCCAGCGCAAGATTCTGCGCGCTGTCGAGTACGGCACCTTCGTGCGCGTCGGCGGTCACATCGAGGTGCAGTCGGATGCGCGCATCGTGGCTGCCACGAACGCCGATCTCGAAGGCCTGATGAAGGAAGGGCAGTTCCTCCCGGACCTCTATGACAGGCTCGCCTTCGAGGTGCTGCGCATCCCGCCTTTGCGTGCCCGTCCCGAGGACATCGAGGTGCTCGCATCGCACTTTCTGGAGCGCTTCGTAGTCGAAGTGCCTGCGCTACAAACCAGACGTCTCTCGGCATCGGCGCTTGAAGCACTTCGTCACTACGCCTTTCCAGGCAATGTGCGTGAGCTGAAGAATGTGATCGAGCGCGCGGTGTACCGCGATGATGCGCCGGAGATAGGCCCGCTCGAGCTTGGCCTCGAGACGCGTTCAAGCGCAGAAGGCGAGGGCTTTGTGGCCGAGGTGGCCGCCTTCGAGAGGGCGCTCATCGCGCGTGCATTGGCGCATGCCGACAACAACCGCGCAGAGGCCGCGCGTGCCCTCGGGCTGACCTACGACGCGCTTCGACATCACCTGAAGAAGCTCGGGATGTCGTGAGACACGCATCACCTTCTTGACGTACGAACCTGTGCGGCGTACGACGCGGCCCTTCACGGCGGCTTGCCATCGTGAGTGACAACTGAACTGCCTGCGGAAGTGGCGGAATGGCAGACGCACTAGATTCAGGTTCTAGCGTCAGAAATGGCGTGCGGGTTCAAGTCCCGCCTTCCGCATAGCGAGCAAACCCCGGGTGACGAGAGTCATCCGGGGTTTGTGTTTTCTGCCTCAGAAGACCTGCCCGTGCAGCATCACGAGCCAAAGCGCGGCGTCGACGAGCCAGAGCACGGCGAGATAGGCCAGCGCGCGCAGGAGACCGGGCGCCTTCTTTGCCTTGAGCAGGTGGTCGAGTGGGCCTGCGATCAAGAACGCAAAGGACCAACCCATGCCGACGAGGATGAAGGTCGGCCAGACCCAGTCGCCGTGCCAGCTCTCGAAGGAACCATACGCACCGAGCAAGGGCGAGACAGGGTAGTAGAGCAGGCCGCCCAGGATGCCCATGCTGAGCAAGCCGAGCGCGAGCGTGATCACGAAGGCGAGCAGCGACCACTTCAGCGCGACCAGAAACTTCCAGGGCGCCGAAGCGAAGAACGCGTTCACGCGAGGATCGAATCGAAGATGCGCTTTCCGTCCGCGTTGCCCAGGATGAGCTCAGAGGCGCGCTCTGGATGCGGCATCAGGCCCATCACGTTCTTCTTCGCGTTGTAGACGCCAGCGATCTCGTTGCGCGAGCCATTCACCGTCTGCGTCTTGAGCGCATGACCATCGGGCGCGACGTAGCGCACCGCCACCTGGCCCTCGCCCTCGATGCGCGCGAGCGTCTCCTCGTCGCACTGAAAGCGGCCCTCGGCGTGTGCGATCGGCAAGCGCAGCGTGGTGTTCGTCGGGATGGCCTTGGTAAAGCGGCCCTCGTTCTCGACCTTCACCCAGACATCGCGGCACTCGAAGCGAAGGTGCGCGTTGCGTGTGAGCACGCCGGGCAAGAGGCCCATCTCGGTGAGGATCTGAAAGCCGTTGCAGATGCCGAGCACAGGCCCACCGCGATCGGCGAAGCGGATGATCTCATCGGCGATGGGTGAGAAGCGCGCGATGGCACCGCAGCGAAGGTAGTCGCCATGCGCGAAGCCGCCCGGGATGACGACGAGGTCTGCGCCGCCAAGGCTTGTCTCTTTGTGGAACACGAAATGCGCATCCCAGCCCATCACATCGCGGGTGACGTGAAGCGCATCGAAGTCTGCATTCGAGCCGGGGAACACGACGACAGCGACCTTCATGGAGCCTCCGCAGCGCGCCGAGATGGGCGCGATTTCGGGGCGAGGATAGGCGTGCGCTCCACCTCTGCAAACGCTTTGTCGCGCGCAGCGAAGGCGTCACCATCGCCCCATGCAAACGCCCACGTTCATCGTACGCACGGCAAGCCCGAGCGACGTCCCAAACATTCACGCGCTCATCGTGGCGTTGGCCGAGTACGAGCGCGCCAAAGATCGCGTCGTGGCAACCGAGGCAGACCTGATGCGTGCGCTCTTCGCCGATCACCCAAGCGTGTACGCGTACGTCGCGATGCAGGGCGAGCGGTGCGTGGGCTTTGCGCTCTACTTCATCTCGTACTCCACCTGGACGGGCCGTCATGGCCTCTGGCTCGAAGACCTCTTTGTGCTTCCTGAGTGCCGCGGTGAAGGCATCGGCAAGGCGCTTCTCGCAACCCTCGCAAAGGTCGCCGTCGATCGCGGCTACACACGCCTTGAGTGGAACGTGCTCGACTGGAATGAGCCCGCGCTCGCCTTCTATCGTTCCCTTCGCGCAGAGCCTTTGTCGGAGTGGACGGTGCACAGGCTCGATGGCGAAGCCCTCGTCTCACTCGCATCCACGAAGCTCTAATGCACGACCGTGAAGCCTTGTTGGAGTGACTCGAAGGCTTCGTGACGGATCAATAAGGCTTATTTCGTCTTCCAACGAACACGGTAGTGAACCCCATCCGCGGTGCGCGTGGCGTGCGCGGTGGTGCCCTCACGGCCGAGCGCTTGCAGCACACCCTCGATACCGACTTGGAGCCCGATCACGTCGTAATCCGGAATGCGCGGCCAGCCCGTGACGAAGATGGAGGCGGTGCCGATGCTCTCAAAGGAGGCACTCATCGCGCCCTTGTCGAAGGTGCGCTGGTAGATGACCGGAATGCGCTTCACGAGCGCCTCGTCCCAGACCTGCGAGAGCAGCATGCGCCAGATGCCCTTCACGGTGCGCGAGGCCGCCGTCTTCACAATCCATCGCTGAAACTCGACTGAGCCCTGACCCACTTGGTCTGCGACGGAATCCTTGTAGCGCTTGGCCATCTCGACATCGCACCAGCCGAGGGTGCCGAGTCCCAAGAGCGTCTCGCGATCGGTGACGGATAGTTGCTGGAGCGCAGCCTGATGGACGCCCTCGCCGAACTCGGCACGAATGATGGCCATCTGATCAGCCAATACAGCCCGCGCGAGTTGTGGTGTCTCGCTCATTGCGGCCTCGCAATCGGACCCGTACGGGCGTCTGTCGCGCGCAGATAGTCTGCAGGTCGAACGATGATCTGCGTGCCGCGCTGTCCCGACGAGACGCTGACCCATTCGTGCACTTCGATGAGCTCATCGACGATGACAGGAAAGGCCTTCTTGGCTGCAAGGGCCGTCACGCCGCCGCGCACATAGCCCGTCAGCGGCTGCACCTCTTTGAGCGGAACAAGCTCACACGCGCGAAAGCCAGCGAGGCGTGCACAGGCCTTCAAGTCGAGCTCCGCATCGCCCGCAACGACCGCAAAAGCATGCTCTTTCGCATCTCCACGCAAGAGCAGCGTCTTCCACACTTGCTCCAGCGGAAAGCCCACCTTGGCCGCCACGCTCTCGGCGCTGAGGTCCTCGAGATCGACCTCGTACTCACGCAGGCTGTACTCCACACCAAGCTGATCGAGGATGCGACACGCGTTCGTTTTCGGCATGCACCAACCTCCCGATTAGCGCAGCGCTTCGACGTTGAGGCGATAGGCGCCCATGCCGCCATTGCGTCCGCGGATTTCGATATAGGACATGCCCGCGAGACTCGGGAAGGTGTGAACGCCCGAGCTCGACTCGCTCGCGTCGATGCGGTTCTGCGTGGCGTCGTAGACGAAGACATCGATCTGTCCGACACCCGGGTCAAACGCGACCTGCACGCGGTAGTTGCCGGCTCGGCTCAAGCGGAAGAAATCGGGCGTCGCGCAGACCTTGCCGTTCACCAATCCACCCGAGGTCGAGATGGCGCGCTCGAAGCTCGCTTGTTGCCAGACCTCGCATTGGATCGATTGGTCGAGCGGGTTGTCCATCGGGTCGAGCGCATTGCGGAAACCAAAGCGCCAGCGATACGTCTGCGGCGCGCCATCCACGGTCGCCTGGATGTTCGCCTCGTAGGGCGCATTCGCGAGCATGCTGCCCACCTCGGGCACGAGGGAGATCGTGTTCTGCAAGTAGCCCATGCGCTCATGTGGTGAGTCTCCACCGGCATGCCAGATGTGAAAGAGCGGCTGCTCCTCGCCCGTGTCGATGCGCCTTAGCGTGCCCGTCACATTGGCGATCGAGCGCGCATCATGAATGCCCACCGAGACGATCGCAGCACTGCCCGGACACTCGCCTCCCGCGAGCGGATCTTCGACAGTCGGGCATGGGCTCTCTGAGCCGCCAAAGATGGGGTTGGTGTCGCGTCCATCGGCGATCGGCCAGAGCACTGGATGCGCGGAGGTGACCGAGTTCATCGTGCCCGGTCGGTATTGAACGCAGGCAATGCCATCGGCATACGCCACACCGACTGTGCGAAGGCCTGGGTCGATCAAAGGCAGGCGGTGATAGAGCGTGTCGAGCCATCCGTTGATCGCATCGGCGCTTGTGGGTTCACCGAGCGAGAGCACGGAGTTGATGCCCGCCTCGTTTCCCTCTTCGCTGTAGCCGGGGATCGCAGGGTCTTCCTCGTGGCTCAGCACAGGGCGTCCCATGACGCGCGCGGCTGACTGCAGATACGCCACATGCACCTCGCATCCACGCGTCTGCGTTGCATCGGCTGTGACGGGATCGAGCCCGAGCTGCGTGCGGAAAAAATTGAGGCGTGCGACCGCATCGTCAACGACATCGCCCGTGGCCGCAGGAGGCATGCGCGGATAGCTGCACACGCCGCGCTGATCGGCATTCGCGAGTGAGGGGCAGTTGTCCATCTCGTTGCCCACGCCATCGCCATCGATGTCGCCGTCGGTCGACGCGCCATGCGCAACATCCGGGACGCCCAATGTGCCTGCCGGAGGCATCCCCGAGGGGCCATTGTCGCAGCCAACGCCAAGGGAGAGCCCAAGCAAGGGGCTCGCGAGCATGAACGACCGAAGCACGGCGCGTGACGTCATGCATCGACGGTAACCGAACACCGTAGCCACCCGAAGCGATTCTGTGGGTTGGGGTGCTGCGACTTCGACGAACGCGAATGACAATCCAAGGGCCGCGTGCGATGCACTTCGCGAAAGGAAACGACGCATGAGCTTTGGACGAAACCCCCACGTAGCAAAGGCAGAAGCTGCCGAACTCAAGGCCACAGAAGCAGGCGATGAGGCCTCGCGTAAGCGCGCACTCTACGAGGCAGCACACGCCTGGGACCGCGCCGCCGAGCGCGAGAAGCCAGGCAAATACCGCGACTCCTACGTGGCCAATGCAGAGCGTCTTCGCGCTGAAGCCGAGGGCGAGTCGATCGAGGAAGCACCGCCGCCGCCGAAGGCCAAGGCCCTTGAGAAGCCCGCAGTGAAGAAGCCCTCGCTCAACTGAGCTGCGCACTGGGGGGAGACGATGCCGATCCTCGATCTCTACGATGGGCCTGTGGTGCAGATCGAGGGCGGCGAGCTGATCGTGCTGATGGCGGCCGATTCGGAGCGCGGGCTCAGCGCCTACTGGCAAAGGCCGATCCGTGCCGACATCGCCACGGAGCTCATCGATGGAGACATATTGCAACTGTATCGCAATATGGCGCGATTGTGCCGCATGATGCCGAATGCGCCCTACGCCGAGCTTGAGGTCCGCAACCGTCATGACCGCGTGATCCGTCGGCATTGCGTGGACCGTGAGCTCATCCTCTGCGAGCTCGATCGGCGCGCGGCGCGGGAACAGGCAGGCTCAGAGCAAGAAGGCATCGAGTACGCGATGGAGCCGGAAGCGCTTGTTTTTCTAGGCGATCCACCGATCGACGAGAGGCTGCTCACCCTTCCGCCGAGTGCCTGGAGCCGCCTTGAGGCGAGCATGCACGGGCGCCGCAGATCGACATCGCTCGACGGTCGCGCCCACTTGGTCGAGGCCCTCGGGGAGGAGGCGATCGAAGGTCTGATGGCATGTGTCGTGGAGTGCTGGCCAAGCACAGAGCAGGCACGCAGGGTCATACAGATCTTGCGACCGAGAGCACTCTTTGAGCGCAGCCTTGAGAAGCTCTTGGGCGACATTCCAGACGACGAGGCGGGCGGCTGGATGGATGTCTTCCTCGCATCGGTCACCAGCCATCGCGATGAAGCCGACCTCGAAGCGGCCTTCGCACGAGCGCGCCCGGAGGTGCGGTGGAGGCTCGCACGCGGCTTCGTCGCGCTCATTCGAGATCGATGGAGTGACAAGGAAGAGGAGGCGCGCCTGCGCGCGATCATGGCCGCTGCACAGGATGCGGCCGTGGATGAGGTCGTCCTGAATGAGATAGGTGACTTCATCCCAGAGCGGGACTAGATTGAGTTCATATTGCAGTATGAATACAATATGAATACAATATGAACCATCGGCTCTAGTCCACGGTGACAATCAGGCTCCCCGTGCCATCACCCGTGGAGAGTGCCGTGCTCACCATCGCGCGAACGATGCCGTTTGGCGGCATGTTGATCGTCGTTCTCGCGTGTGGGGTGAGCCCTGCGGTGTCGTCGATCGCCACGACGCATGCAGCCGGGTCTGCGGGTGGATCGGGGAAGGCCGCGAGGTCAGCGCCGCCGTCATTGTAAACGCTGAGAAACGAATCAAAATTCGCGGTGGTCTGGAGGGTGACGTTCACGCGGGTCGTTCGAGGGTTGTAGAGCCGGATGACCTCGCAACCGTAGGTGCCGGGCGCCACGGTGCTCGGACACATGCCAGCCACGGGGCGTCTGCATTGAGTCGCGGCGAAGCTGGTCCTCTCGAGCGACACCGAGAAAGGGCGATCCAGAAGAAGGCAGTTCGAGTCCATCGTGCAGCCGACCAGAGGCGCAGCGTCGCGGCCCGCCACATCACGGCTGAACACGTCACGGCTGAACGCATCAGCGACTGCGGCAGCATCACGACCCGCATCGACTCTGGACACGCCAGCATCCG
The DNA here is from genome assembly GCA_044373065.1 of Sandaracinaceae bacterium. Taxonomy (GTDB): domain Bacteria; phylum Myxococcota_A; class Polyangia; order Polyangiales; family Sandaracinaceae; genus JAFLCL01. The sequence goes on along the minus strand of JBILQT010000148.1, from coordinate 4,384 downwards.
CAGCCTCGACCAACGCATTCATGCATTCGCAGTCGCGACAGGTCTCGTCGGATGCGCAGCGGGCGGTCCGACAGCAGCTCTCCAAGCGAAGTTGAATCCGCTCCGTGCGACCCGGAACAAAGCGACTCAGCACGCGCACTGTCCCGACCTCATCGCCTCGTGCATCAAGTGCAACAGCCTCAAAGCGAAAGCGCCGTGACGTATCGCCCCCCGCAGGAACAAGCGCTGCCTCCAACGGAAACGATACAGGCGCAGCAAGCGTTCCGAGTGTCTCGACGTGCTGATCAATCAGCGTGGTTGTGCCGCCTTGCACCGTCGTGACGAGCTGAACCACGGCCAAATCCGAATCCGCCTGCACTTCGATCGTGACTTGCGTCCTCGACCTTGGCGCGCACGCGACGCCGAGCCCGGTGATCGGCAGCAGAGCGAGAAGAAGCGATGCAAACAACCGCATCGATCGAGGCTAACACGCGCGTTTCTTGGCGTTGTTCATCGAAGCGAGCGCGCGTTTGCGTGCAGGAGATCGGTCAGTCGCGTTCCGACTTGAAGCACCGCCACCAGGCTCGCGAAGAGCAGTGTGATGAACCACGCATTGAGGTGGTCCATCGGTGAGAGAAAGAGTCCGAGCACATCGCGTACGACATGATGCGGAGCCATCAGTGCATCCCAGCTATTCCAGCGCTGCACGCGCCCGAGCCAAACACCGATGCCCGTGGTGAACCAAAGCAAGGCCGCCGCACACCAGCTGAAGAGCTCGCCCCGTCGCAACGCCACACGCTCGCGAAAGGCCTCCGAGAGCACCACCGCAAGCGAGGCGCCCGCGATTGCCAATGCGCCAATCATCGTCGTGCGAAGCCAGTGAAAGACGCTCGTCCCCTCACCGTGAATGTGCTGCAGATCGGTGATCAGATAGATCGTGTTCGGAAAGAAGAGCCAGGCGAGGAGGCCTGAAATCGCGCACGGCAGCGGCTTCTTCCGTTCCTCACAGAAGAGCGCATACGCGACAAGCGGCACGGGCACCCAGGCCAGGAAGAGATTCCAGCCCATCCAGAGGCGATGGTTGGTCCCTGTCACCAGCACACCAATCAGGATGATGGTGGAGACAACGGTGGAGAGCACAAAGGGGAAGGGAAGCCGACGCATGCTTCCATTGTCACGGATCGGTGTGGCGAAGTTGTGGCGCGCGAAGGGAGCTTCGATGAAGACGGCTCAGCGCATGAAGAGCGCGATCGACCATCCAAGCTCGGCAAAGGTCATCGCACCCGCGGCGCTCACGAGAAACGCCAGGAGCGCGCGTCGGTTGGAGGCGTTGCCATCGGCGAGCCAACGAAGAGCCAACGTCATTGCGAGCAGCGGAATGATCATCACAAGCGTCGTCTCAAGCGCGCGCTGATGAAGGCACGACGCCAAGAGAACGAGTCCAAACGCCGTCATCACAAGTGCGCTCACGCGTGCATGAAGCTCACCAAAGAGCACGCTCCACGTGTGCTTCAGGCTCGCGCGATCGCTTGCAGTATCAGGCAATGCAGTGAGTAGGTTGCCTGCGACGCCGAAAACAAAGAGCGCCAGAAGAGCCCACCCTGAGAGCCCTTCGAGCGAGCCCCGTTGCATGTAGTAGCCGAGCGCCGGAAGCACGACGCCAATGCCGATGCCCTGCAAGAGCTCACCACCTCCACGGTACGAGAGCCTCAAGGGCGCAAAGCTGTACGCGTGCAGCAGAGCGAGCGCCGTGAGTGCGAAGAGGGGCAAGTGAGGGCGCGCGAAAAGCAGGGCAACGAGGCATGAAGAGGCGAGCAACGCAGCCGACATCACGAGCGCTGCACGTCCGAGATCACGAGCCTCCAGTTCACCGCGCACGAGTACGCGAGAGCCCCCGGAGAATGGCGTCGCATTCGCATTCTTTCGGTCGGTCTCTTCATCCGCGAAGTCGTTCGCGAATACGATCGCCAGGTGGTCCAGTACGCCAAAAAGATGGGCACACACAAAGAGCGTGAGGTCGAGTGCCGCGCCGTCACAGGCCATCGCCTCACCAAGAAGAATCGGCGGCGCGATGTTGCCGTGCGCCAAAGGGCGCGCAGCGCGGAGCCAAGCGCGAAGCTGCATGCGGCTTATGTACACTGCATCCATGTTCGCCACTGCCATTCGCGCTGAAGCCGAGATCGAAGCGCCCATCGAGCAAGTCTGGTCCGTCCTTCGTGACATCCCGAACTACGCCGCATGGAACCCCTTCACCCCGCGCATCGACACAACACTCGAGCTCGGCACGCCCGTGATGCTTCACGTCGCAATGAAGTTGGGAAGGCCCCTTCTCGTACAGAAAGAAATCATGTCGAGATATGAGGAGGGTCGACTCATGGCCTGGGGTGACGTGATGGGCGCAGCGCCCCTCTTGAAGTTTGAGCGCATTCAAGAACTCACCGCGTTGAGCGCAACACGGACGCGCTACTTCACGGAAGATGCATTCTCTGGCGCCCTCGTTCCGGTCGTGATGGCCCTCTACCGCAGGCACATTCAGCGCGGATTCTCGGAGACGGCGGCAGCGCTCAAGGCGCACATCGAGCAGCGCGAAAGGACGCTGCGATGAGAGCCGTCGCCCAGCGTGTCTCAAGCGCCCTCGTTCGCGTCGACCATGAAGTCACAGGCGAGATCGGAAACGGCCTCCTCGTCTACGTGGGCGCGATGAAAGGCGACACCGCGGAGGACGTTCGCTACCTCGCCGACAAGATCGCGAACCTCCGCATCTTCGAAGACAACCAGGGCAAAATGTCTCGCTCCCTGATCGACGTCCAAGGCAGCGCGCTCCTCGTCTCGCAGTTCACCCTCTTCGGCGATCTCCGTCGCGGACGACGCCCAAGTTTCGATGATGCTGCGCCACCCGAGATCGCCCTCACGCTCTACGAAGACCTCTGCAACGCGGTTCAAGCGCTTGGCGTTCGCGTTCAGACGGGGCGCTTCAAAGCCGATATGCGCGTGCTCTCCGAAGGCCGCGGCCCCATCACCATTCTCATCGACAGTCGCAAGTCATTCTGACCAAGCTATCCCGTGATTCGCTACGAAATTCGGGCTGCCACGACAGAGGACGAGGACGACCTCCTTGAGCTCGCGCGCTACCTCAACTCGGTCAACCTGCCCCACGATCGCGAGACGATCCGGCGCATCCTCGTCCATTCCGAGCAGTCATTTCGAGGTGACATCGAAGACGTCACGCGACGCGAATACATCTTCGTTCTTCGAGATCGATTGACTCAACGCGCGGTCGGGACCTCCCTCATCGTCTCGCAGCTCGGTCGTCGGGATGCGCCCTACATCTACTTCGATGTGCGGAACGAGGAGCGCTACAGCCAGACACTCGACCGCCACTTCTCGCACGACGTTCTGTCCATCGGGTACTCGTACGACGGTCCGACGGAGATCGGCGGTCTTGTGATTCATCCCGACGCACGTCTCTCGCCCGACAAACTTGGAATGCTGATCTCGTACGTTCGCTTTGCATTCCTAGCGACGCATCGAGAAGTCTTCCAATCCCGCGTGCTCGCGGAGCTACTTCCGCCGCTTGAGCCAGACGGAACATCGCGACTCTGGGAGGCGGTCGGCCGCAACTTCACAGGCCTCGACTACGCGGAGGCGGACCGCCTGTCGAAACTCAACAAAGAGTTCATCCGAGGCCTCTTCCCCAGTGGGGACATCTACGTCTCCCTACTCCCCGAGGATGCGCGCGCCGTCATCGGCAAGGTCGGCCTCCAAACACGGGGCGTCGAGAAACTGCTTCGCCGCATTGGCTTTCGCTATTGGAAGCGCGTCGACCCATTCGATGGTGGCCCACACTTCATAGCGAATACCGAGGACATCACGCTTGTGCAGCGGACCACCCGGTCGACCGCGATTGTGGGCCACCCCAACTCGGCAACCCGGAGTCTTGTTTGCTTCAGCACTCCCCAATTCCCGTTTTTCCACGCCGTGGCAGTCCCAATTCAGGGTACGTCAGATGGATCAATCATCGATGCAGAAGCTGCTAACTGTCTGCGTATAGGGACTGGATCGCAAGTCGCGGTACTGCCCCTTGCTTGAAATTCACTGGAGAAACAGGGTTGTGACTCGCATCTGATCACTTTTTTGATGATCGGATTTGATAGCTCCGAGTTTGCTGTTAGATATCGCCTCCGCTCGACGAAGAAGACAGTCGACGGGTTGAAAAAGCAGAGAGTGAGTCGAGAGCGAAGAAAGTTCTTGACCATAGCCAAAAAGAGGCGCATACAGCGCCCCCCGCTGACCGAGAAGGGAAGCGAGTTGGAGCGAGTCGCTCTGTTGAAGAATATCACTTCGAGTGTTCTGAACCTCGAAGGACGGTCCTTGAAAACTGAATCGGAGAGTCCGTAATCACGAG
>JBILQT010000483.1:0-4061 GCA_044373065.1 Sandaracinaceae bacterium | reverse complement strand
AGCCCGGAGACCGTTCGGAGCGTCCGCGGTCCTCCTCCAAGGTGCGTGGGCCGCTCACGGCGGCGCAGGGTGTGAAGCTGCTCGCCGAGGCCACGACGCGCGATGAGATCGTCGGCGTGTTCTTCGGGTTCGCGCGACAGTTTTTCGATTACGCCGCGCTCTTCGCGGTCACCTCCGATCGCGCCGACGGCATCGATGCGTTTGGCGATGGGGCCTCGCTCACAACGGTGCGCGGTCATTCCTTCTCGCTCGAAGAGAGCTCACGTCCCTCACGCTTGGTCCTCGCGCGGCGCACGCTCCAGGCGCAATTCGGGCGCGCCAGCACCGACGAGGATCACGCCTTCTTGCGCACCTTGGAGCGCCCGCTCAACACCTTCACGATCGTCCAGCCGGTCGTGCTGCGCGGTCGCGCCGTGCTGCTCTTTGTGGGCGACCGGGGCGGCGATGCGTTCACGCAGAGCGACATCCCTGAGTTCGTGGGTTTCGTACCGCGCGTTGTCGATGCGATCGAGAAATTGATCCTCCGCAAGAAGCGCGAGGGGGCCTCTCCCACGGGTGCTGCTCCGACTGCACAACAAGCCGCAGCCCAGGAGCCGGCGCCCATCGCTGCACCCTCGGTTCGGCCGCCCCGCAGGTCAGACCGTTGGGCGCTCTCGTCGGCGACGCCCGCAGAAGGTTTCTCTGGGGAGCATCAGCGCACGCCCTCGTTGCTCGATGCCATCGCCGCCACGGGCATCGCGGATCTGCGTCACGACCTCGATGCGATCGGTGCCCGCGCCATTCAGGATGCGCCCGAAGAGATCCGCCCGATTGCGACGCTGGCTGAGGAAGAGATTGAGACGCCTGCTTACGTGCAGGTTCAAGCCGCTTCGGAGCCGGATGCTGCACTGGAAGACTTCGACACGGGTCGGATGACGATTCCAATGCCGGAGCCGATTCCTGCAGAGCCTGTCGCGGTCGAGACAGCCGTCTCGGTTTCGAGTTCGGTCGAGGCGCTGCGCCGCCTTCCTCGTCGCTCGCAGACGATGCGCGAGGTGCTTGGGATTCCACGTGCCGCGCCGCCTCCGCCGACGACCTCCGACGATGTGTTTGAGCCAGGCAGCTTCACGCAAGAACCTGCCGCGCCCGAGCCAACCCCGAGCGTTCCGCCACGCGAGGCAAGCGTCGAAGAGGCCGAGAGCCCAAAGACGATTCCTGCGCCGCCGCCCGGTGATGATGACGACGAGCCCGAGCTTGTGTTCGGTACATCGAGCGATGAGGGTGAGGACGACTCGGGGGACGACGAAGAAGACGAAGACGAGAACCCGATTCGAAGCGCGCCCACAGAGCCTGGGAAGCGCATTGAGGGTGCGGCCGTGCTGCGCGAGCCACGTCGTATTGCGACCGACAAGCTTCCGCGCCGTGACCCGCGACGCGAGGACGACGGGCCTGTGCAGCACGATGTGGTGCACACGCGCTCGGTGCGTCCTCCCGCGGGCTCCGCACGCGAGCTGCCCTCGGTCATCGTGGACGGGCTTCTCTACGACCGGCCCACGCACGACCGCGAGGTGCCCTCCGTCATCGTCGATATGGGCGACAACGTGCGCTCACTGGTCGATGACCTCGCGCATGCGAGCCCAGATGGCGAGGCACCGAGCCTTGAGCTGCTCCTGCGCTTGGGTGAGGCATCGCTTCCCGTGCTTTCTCAGGCCTTCCCAGGGCCGCTCTGGTTCGACCGTCGAGGCCCGCATCGCAAGCTTCCACGGGGTCGCGATATCTCCGGAATCGCCCGCGGAATGGTGGCATTTCGCGATCGCGCGGCGCCTTACGTCCGCGCACTCTTGGGCGCCACGGTGGCTGATCGACGCTTCTATGCGCTCCTCGTGGCCAGCGAGATCCCAAGCGGTGTGCTCGTCGAGGCCATCGCGAATCTCGCCTTCGATGCAGACCTCGGCATTCGTGCGCTGGCCATCGAGATCCTCCCGAAGTTCGCTTCGTTTCCCGAGTTCGTCACGCAGCTCGCGACGATTCGTCGTACCGCGCGCATTCGCGGCAAGGACCCAGAGCGACGCCTTCAGGCCATTGCGCTGCTGGCCGCGCTGCGCGACGCCGAGTCGCTTCAAACGCTGACCGATTTGCTGGAGGACGACGACGTCGCGGTGCGCCGTGCGAGCCATGGGGCGCTCGTTGCGATCACCTGTGAGGATTTGGGCGATTCATCCCGCCGCTGGGGTGCTTGGGTCGAGAAGCACCAAAACCAGCACCGTGTGGAATGGCTGATAGAAGCGCTGACGGGCTCGGACGATCATCTTCGCGCGCGTGCGGGCGAGGAGCTGAAGTCGATGACCCAGCAGTATTTCGGCTATCACAGTGGCGCCTCGCGTCGGGAGAGAGAAGTTGTTCAAGCCAAGTATCGTTCGTGGTGGGAAAGCCAAGGACGCGCACTCTTTCGCAGCTGAACGTGCCGCGCCCAAGCGCGCGATGAACCTCACGGCCGCCCTCGTGGCCTCGACCCTCGCGGTACACGCGGCACAGGGCGCTCTTCCCGAGGTGGCCCACGCAGACGGTGTGGCCGATGAGGCCGACCTGCACTTCCAACGCGGTGTGGAGGCCTATCGCGCGGAGCGCTGGCTTGAGGCGCTTGAGCACTTCCTTGCCTCGAACCGGCTCGTCCCCAACCGCAACGTCATCTACAACATCGCGCGTGCCTACGAGCGCTTGGGGCGCTCTGCCGAGGCCTATCGCTACTACAGCGAGGCGCTTGCAAGCGAACCCGATCCGGCCGTGCGCGAGCGCCTCGGGCAGTCGATCGCGGCCCTTGCAGCAACGCTTGCCGTGGTCGATGTGGAGAGCAATCCGCCCGGCGCGGTCATCTATGTCGATCGCACGGATCTGGGCAGTGTTGGCACCACGCCGCGCTCGCTCGCGCTGAGCCCAGGGCCGCATCGCATCATCGTTGAGCGCGAGGGCTATGCGCCGGTGACCTCCGAGGTCATTACGGCGGCCGTTGGCGCTCCGCAGCGCGTGAGCCTGAGCCTTGATCGCATCGTCGGTACAGCACGCATCACGGGCCCTGAGGGTGCCTTTGTGCACGTCGACAGCGAAGAAGGAGAGGCGGCATGTACGGCGCCGTGTTCGGTAGAAATCGCACCGGGCGCGCACCTCATTCACATCTCGCGGCCGGGCTATGCGACGCGCACGCGGCAGGTTGCGATCGCACCGCACGAGGAGGTCGTGATCAACACGGAGCTTGAGGCGCTGGCGGGCTCACTCCTTGTGACGGCCGATGAAACGGGTGCGCGCATCGAGGTGGATGGACGCACTGTCGGCTTCACGCCCTCGGTTGTTCCAAGCCTCGCCGTCGGCGCGCACCGCGTGCGCATCTCGGCACCCGGCTACCTGCCTTACGAGGCCGACATCGTCGTCGAGCAAGACGTGCAGAGCGAGCTTCGCGAGGTGCACCTTGAGGCGCGCAACGTGATTCAAGCCGCCTCACGTCGCACCGAGCGCATCGAAGACGCGCCCGCATCCACGACCATTTTGCAGCGCCAAGAGTTGGATGCGTTTGGCTTCCCCACGCTCGCCTCGGCGCTCCAAGGCGTACGCGGTTTCGCACTCACCTTCGACAGCATCTACAGCAACGCGGCTGTGCGCGGTCTGGGTCAGCCGAACGACTATTCGAACCGCCTCGTGGTGCTCTCGGACGGTGCCACGCTGAACGAGAACATCCTCAATCAGCCCTTCATTGGCTACGACGGACGCGTGGATCTCGGCGACATCGAGCGCGTGGAGATTGTGCGTGGCGCAGGCTCGGTGCTCTACGGCTCGGGCGCACTTTCGGGCGTGGTGAACTTGGTGCCGCGCGGACGCGATGAGCCGACGAATGCGGAGTTTCAGCTCTCTGCGGCGGGCTCCACCGTGGGGCGTGTTCGCGCTGCGATGAACCTTCGGCTTGGTGCCGACACGGGCCTTCGCATGTCGCTCTCCGGCGCGCATTCCGAGGGGCGCGATGTGACGCTCGATGTCGGCGGAACACCGACGCCAGTGCAGGGCCTCGATCGCTTCAACGCCTTCACCGTCAA
>JBILQT010000147.1:0-18075 GCA_044373065.1 Sandaracinaceae bacterium | reverse complement strand
TACTTCAGCACGCTGCGCACTTCACACGGCGCGAGCTTGGCGCCGCCGCTCAAGAAGGTGAGTTCGACGAAGAAGGCCGCGCCGACGACGTTGCCGCCGCAGGCTTGCGCGAGCTTGATCGCGGCCGCTGCGGTGCCTCCCGTCGCGATCACGTCATCGACGAGCAGGACACGCGCGCCCGGTTGGATCGCATCGACATGCATCTCGAGCGTGTCCTTGCCGTACTCGAGGTCGTAGCTCTCGCGCAGGGCCTTGTAGGGCAGCTTGCCGGGCTTGCGCACGGGGACAAAGCCCGCGCCGAGCTCGATCGCGAGCGGTGCGCCGAAGAGAAAGCCGCGCGACTCGATGGCGACGATCACGTCGGGCTTCAAGTCTTGGACGAGCTCCTTCATCAGCGTGATCGAGGCGCGAAAGGCCTCGGCGTGGCCGAGCATCGGCGTGATGTCTTTGAAGAGGATGCCGGGCTTGGGGAAGTCTTGAACGTCGCGGATGTAGCGCGTGACGAGATCGAGTTGGCTCATGTGGAGACTCCTGCCGCAAGGCTCGCGAGGGACAAGTGATCGTGCTCAGTCGCATCAAGACCGAGTGGCGTGATCGAGACAAAGCCTGCGTCGACCGCCTCCGTGTCCGAGCCATCGCTCGCGTCATGGAACGCGTTCGGGCCGCCAATCCAGTAGTAGTCGCGACCGCGTGGATCTTGCCGCACATCGACTTCGTCCTCGTAGCGACGCGAGCCAAGGCGCGTCGCGCGGATGCCCTTGGGTGGGCCGCCATCGCGAAGATGAAGCGCGGGAAAGTTCACGTTGAGCAGCGGCGTCTTCTTTGTCTTCGCGGACGCAAGCACGCGCTCCACGATGCTCACGGCGATGGGCGCGCAGACCTCGAAGTCGAAGCCGAGGTCGCTTCCGCCGAGCGAGAACGCGATGGAGGGGATGTTCCGCAAGGCGCCTTCACGCGCGGCCGCAACCGTGCCCGAGTAGAAGGTGTCGGAGCCCAGGTTGTAGCCATGGTTGATGCCCGAGACGACGAGGTCGGGCGTGCGCGGGAGGAGCTCGTGTCGAAAGAGGCCGACGTAGATCGCATCTGCAGGCGTGCCATCGATCGCGTGGAAGCCGTCGATGAGGCGATGACGAAGCGGATGCGCGAGTGTGAGTGCGTGGCTCTTCGCGCTCTGCTCGTGGAGCGGTGCGACGACGACCACATCAGCGATGCTGGAGAGCGCAGCGGCGAGTGCGCGGATGCCTTGGGCGTACACACCGTCGTCGTTCGAGAGGAGGATGAGCGGCTTCATCACGTTCTTTCTGGGTTGGGTGCCGAAGCCGCTTTGTCATGCCGCGCGAAACGCTTCGCAAGGCCTCGCTGCGCAAAGGCGCGCCTGTGCAATGTGCTTCACCAGTGGAGTGTCCCGTTCACAGCGCCGCGCACGAGCGAACGAACGCGATGAGCGGAGACGTCCAACGCAGCGCCACACCTTCTGTTTTGAAAGTGACCTGTGCCAACCGTCTCACCACGAAGCAGCGGCGCGGCGTTTGCACCGCCGAACGCTCGGCCAGACGCGTATCCTCTGGCCATCACTTCGCTAGGAGCCTCTCCATGACGTCGCGCATCCGAAGACATCTCTCCAGCCTCGGCGTGGTTGCCAGCCTGGTTATCGGCTCAGCCGCAATCACTTCGACCGCATCGGCCGAGCCCCTCCTCCGCGGTTTCGGTGGGCCCGACGACTTCGGCGCCGACCGACTCCCTGAGAATGACGATGGCTCGACGGGCGAGATCGACATCAGCGCGGCCTTTCCCGAGGGCCTTTTCTTCTTTGGGCAGAGCTTCTCCTCGCTCTACGTGAACAACAACGGCAACGTCTCGTTCGGCGGCCCCAACGGCACCTTCACACCCTCGGCCTTCCCCATCGCCGAGCAGCGCATGATCGCGGCCTGGTGGGGCGACGTCGACACGCGCGGCGGTTGGATCCCCGGTGCCAAGAATGGCGTGTACTGGTCGACCTCGCCGGGACGCTTCGTCGCAACTTGGCACAACGTTGGTTACTACGGGTCGCACGACGACCTGCAGAACGACTTCCAGCTCGCGCTCATCGCGGCAGGCCCGGGTGTCGGCGACTTCAACGTCGAGTTTCGCTACAACCGCTGCGAGTGGACCACCGGCGATGCGAGCGGTGGCATGGGCGGCTTCGGCGGCACCCCTGCGCAGGCGGGTTTCGATGCGGGCAACTCACGCGACTACACCGCCCTTCCCGGCTCACTCACGCGCGAGATCCTTCGCGTCTGCGTCACCTCCAACGTCGGCGTGCCCGGCCTCTGGCGCTTCGAGATTCGCGGCGGCGATGTCATGTGCCCAGGTCGCGGCGAGAGCTGCGTCACGGGCCTCCTCGGCGCATGCAGCGCAGGCACAAGGCGCTGCATCAGCGTGACGGAATCCACCTGCACCGCGAACGCGATGCCCATGCCCGAGACCTGCAACAGCATCGACGACAACTGCGACGGCGCAACCGACGAGGCCCTCGGCGAGACGACCTGCGGTGTTGGCGAGTGCGTCGCGACGACCTCGAACTGCGTCGCGGGCGTTCCGCAAACATGCACGCCAAGGCCGCCCGGCATCGAGACGTGCAACCTCCTCGACGACGACTGCAACGGTGAAGTCGACAACGTCGAGATGCAGTTCTGCGGCACCGGCGCCTGCCAGGCGACAGCGCCCGGATGTGTCGAGGGAAGCGTCCCGATGTGCACCCCGCTCGAGGGCTCACCCGAGGTCTGCAACGGCCTCGATGACGACTGCAACGGGCGCGATGATGACGGCCTCGACGCGTGCATCCCGCCTGACGCTGGGCCTCCGGATTCGGGCATCCCACGTGACAGCGGCCTCGACGCCTGCTCGGGATTGCGCTGCAACCCCTATCGCCTTCAGGGACGCGCGGGCCCAATCGGAAACTGCGGCTGCAGCGTGCCCTACTCCACGCGCGGCAGCACCGCAGCGCTCGCGTTCGGCATCGCGATGATCGGGCTCATCGCTCTGCGTCGGCGTCGTTCGAACTGAGCGGGCGAAGCACGGCGGCGAGGCTTGAAAGGACGCGCCCTAGGTTCGTCATACAGACACGCTCTGTCCCGCCCCAAGCCCAGAATGAAACCATCAACTGCACGCCCTCCTCGGAGGGCGTTGTCGTTTCCCGTGCATGCTCCGAAACGAAGCGTACGGGCGTCAGCGCGGTGCCGATCATCCCGAGCTCGAAGCCCGTGTCACGCAGGTGAAGCGCCCGATGAAGCGCCACGACGAAGGCGGGCCAGGCGTGCCCATTCATGTTCTGCGGCAGGTCGCGAAAGAGAAGCATCACGCGGCCCTCGCAGGAGAGCTTGCGCATGCGTGAAGTCTCGCCACTGAGCTCGGGCGAGCTGAACGCGCAGTCATTCGTCTCAAGCCGTGAGCACGCACCGTTGAGCTGCGCGAGCAACGCGTAGAACGCCTCGACCGCGGGGTAGTGCGCGAAGGGGATGAAGTCTTCGAGCGCCGTGCGAATGAGCTCGGGAGAGGCTTTGAAATCCACGTAGCGATGCCGCGCGTCCGCGGAGGAAGTCGACCAAGGATGGGCGCGGGCCAAGCCCTCTGTCTCACCTTCGAACATGCATGTTTTCAATCGGAGCCTTCGTCTGAGGTGGACACATCGGGAAAACAAAAAGGCCACCCGAAGGTGGCCTCGTTGATTGCTGTATTATTCGAATACGATTCGAATATGTTCTAAACTCACTCTGCGGCGACGCGCGTGTAGTCGATTGAGCGGTCGAGGAACTCGGCGAGATCAAGCTGCTCGATCTCGGCGCCCTTCTCGAAGTCGTCGACGGCATTCGAGAGCATCGTCATGCAGAAGGGGCAGCCGCTCGCGATCTTGGTCGCGCCCGTGTCGAGGAGCTGAAGCGTGCGCTTCTTGTTCACGCGCTCCTTGCCGTGCTCTTCCTCTTTCCACATCTGCGCGCCGCCAGCGCCGCAGCAGAGGCCCTTGGCCTTGTTCCAGTACTCCACCTCGACGAGCGAGACGCCGGGGATCGCCTGAAGCACCTTGCGGGGCGCGTCGTAGACCTCGTTGTAGCGACCGAGGTAGCAGCTGTCGTGGTAGGCGACCTTCGCGTCCACGCGCTTCTCGGGCTTGAGCACGCCGCGCGCGATGAGGCCGTTCAAGAACTCCGAGTGATGCACGACGTCGTATTTGCCACCGAAGCTCGGGTACTCGTTCTTCAGCGTGTTGAAGCAGTGCGGGCAGGCCGTGATGATCGTCTTCTTGTCGACGCCCATGCCGTTGAGCGTCTCGACGTTCTCCTTCGCGAGCTGCTCGAAGAGGTACTCGTTGCCTGCGCGACGCGCCGGATCACCCGTGCACTTCGACTCTGAGCCCATGACCGCGAAGTCCACGCCTGCATGCGAGAGGAGCTTCGCGACCGAGCGCGCAACCTTCTTGGCGCGGTCGTCGTACTCAGCGGCACACCCGACCCAGTAGACAACCTCTGCGTCGGAATGATCGGCGAGGAACTTCACCTCGAAGCCCTCTTCCTTGAGGCCGCTCATCCAACCGCCGCGCTCGCTCGCGGGGAGGTTCCACGGGTTGCCGTTCGTCTCCATCGCGCGGAAGGCCTTGGTCAGCTCCTTGGGGAACTGATTCTTCACAACGACCTCGGCACGGCGCATCGCGACAATCTTGTCGACGTAGCTGATGTTGACCGGGCACTGCTCCTCGCAGGCGCGGCACGTGGTGCAGGCCCAGATGACCTCGGGGTTCACGATGTCGGGCACAAGCTGCACAGGCTCGGCCTTGCGGAAGTACGCGCCTTCCGGTGGGTTTCCGTGCACGTGCTCCTCGCCGTGCTTGTCCTGCAAACCAGCTGGGCGCTCGATGCCGCCGTTGCCAAGGAAGTGCGTCTCAAGGTCGTAGAGATGGTCGCGAAGCGCGAGCGTGAGGTGCTTGGGCGAGAGCTTCTTGCCCGTCGTGTACGCAGGGCAGTTGTCCGAGCAGCGACCGCACTCGGTGCAGGTGTAGAGGTCGAGCGCCTGCTTCCAATTCAGGTCTTCGATCTTCGCGATGCCGATGGGCTCCTCGCGCTCAAGCTTGCCCTCGATGTCATCCACGTCGTCGAGCTTTCCGGCGGGCGCGAGGGGCTGGAAGAAGACGTTTGGAAGCGAGGTGATGATGTGGAAGTGCTTCGAGTAGGGAAGCAGGTTCAAGAAGATGAGGACCCAGGCGGCGTGCCACCAGAAGCCCGCATGCTCGGCCATCACCACGGTCGCGTCGGACACGCCGTTGAACAGGAACGAGACGATCGAGCCGAAGGGCGAGTACCAGAGGAAGTGTGCGCCGCCGCCGAGTTCACGCGCCTCAAGCAGGTGCTCGCTGCCGACGTAGAGGAAGTCGGCGAGCATCATCGTCGCGATGATCCCGAGGATGACGAGACCCTCTGTGGTCAGCGTCATGCGCTTCTCTTTGGCGACCACGCGGAAGTACACGAAGACCGCGGCGCCTGCGACTGCACCCCCTGCAGCGAGCTCTTTCACGAACGAGTAGAGCTGCCCGACGATGTGGCTCTCACTGAGGAGGCCGAAGAAATCGAAGTCGCGGTCGTACGCGCGGCCCCAGAGGAGAATCGTGTTGAGCAGCAGCACCTGGAAGGCACCGAAGATCGCGATGTGCGCGATGCCGGCGGCCTTGTACTTGCCGTTGGCCATCTTCTTCTGGCCAATCGCGTAGACAAGCACGTTCTTCACACGCTCGATGAGCGGGTCGATGTCGAGCTTGAAGTCGGTGTCCTTCCCCGTCACCGCGAGCAAGCGAAGGCGCCGATTGGCGCTCCACGCAAACGCTCCGAGCGTCAGGAAGAAGATGACCGTCATCAGGATGGGATTCATGGCTTCCTCAGAGTGCTGGCCGGGTTGGTGCGCATTCCCTTCGCGGAGTGCTTGCTGATTTCCCTATCGGGAAAGTGGCCAAAATCGCGGCGTTCATACGACTTCGGTTTCGCAGTGTCGAGACCGACCAGCACTGAATGGAGATTCATTCGAGGCGACCGTGGAGGCGCCTGACCCGTTTGGCGCGGCTCGCGGTACCAAGGGCATATGCGACGTTTCGCCCCCCTCCTCTTTCTCCTTGCTGGTTGCCCAACCGAGTCGACGCCTGATGCGGCGATGCGCGATGGAGGCGCCCGCGATACACGCGGCAACACGGGCGATGCGTTCAGTCTCGTCGATGCAGGCGCGGCGATCGATGCGAGCGCTGTGGTCGATGCCTACACGCCCGATGCGCCGAGTGAGGCGCGCATCCCGATCATCGTGGCCGCGGGTTCGAACCACGGGCGCTGGCTCAGCATCGATGAGGGGATGACATGGTGCTCGGTGCGTGATGTCGCGCCAGGCACGACCGACTTCGACAACCCGAACCTGCTTCGCAACATCACGTTCACCAATGGCCGCTTTGTGACGGGCTCGTGGACGGCGCTCTTTGTCTCGACGAACGGCTACACGTGGACCGATGTGACCGGTGATGGCGCACCTGCGATGGGCCAGTGGATTGCGCAGGTCGACTACGGCAATGGCTGGTGGGTCGCAACAGGCGGCTACGGCACAGCGATGCGCTCGCGTGATCTGACGACGTGGGAGAACGTCTCCGATGCGCTGCCCGGCAACGAGGCCTCGCGCACGCTGGCCTTCGGTGATGGGCTCTTCGTCACGGGGCGCGACTCGGTCGGGTGGTGGCAGAGCGCCGATGGCAGCGCGTGGACACAGCGCGATGCGGCTGCGGGCAACGAAGTCATCTTCGAGGGTGGCAGCTTCCGCGCGCGGCCCGACTACGACCGTGGCCGTGGCATCCGTCTGCAGAGCGGCTGGCCGAACAAGATCCGACGCGCGATGGATGCGGACGGGGCGAGCTATGTCGAGGTCGCGACGCTCGATGAGTCGCCAACGCACTTTGCGTTCGGCGATGCGCCAGCCGCCGACTACGCGTCGGGCGTTCTGCCCCCCGCACTTGCGACTTGCCTCGGACGCTAGCGATTTTCCTTGGTTGAGCCGTTTCGAAGGCCTGAAGGTACTGAGAACACAATGGCATCCTCCCGACACGCTCAAGCTTGGGTTCTCGCCTGTGCTGGACTCCTAGGCGCCTGCACTGGCGACCTCAACGACGGGCCGCACACCGCCCGCGAGCGCACCAATGCCGCCTGCGCCTCCGACACGCTGGTGCTCGGCAGTGCACCGATGCGGCGTCTCTCGAATGTGGAGTACCTCAACACGATGCGGGCGCTCTTCAGCGACGTCACGCCGACGCTGCCGGGGCTTCCTCCCGATGCGACGGTTGCGGGCTTCGAGAACGACGCGGCCTCGCTCGGCCCCTCCGATGTGCGCCTCGCACGCTACGAGGAGATTGCGTTCCTCTTCACGCGCGAGGCGACCGCAAACGATGCCGCGCTGATGCGCTTCACGGGGTGCACGGCGGTGGGCACGGAGATGGAGCAGCAGGCTTGTGCGGAGCGCTTCATCGATGCGTTTGGGTTGATGACGCATCGCCGTCCGCTCGAGGCTGAAGAGCGCACGCGCTACCTGGGGCTCTTCGATACGCAGCGTCGTGCGATCGACTTCCGAGGCGCGATTCAGCTCGTCGCGATGGCGATGCTGCAGGGGCCCTTCTTCCTCTATCGCCTGGAGTTGAGCGCGGGCTCGGGAGGCGCTGCAATCCCGCTCTCGGGCTATGAGCTTGCGACGCGCATGTCGTACTTCCTCTGGCAGAGCATGCCGGATGACGCGCTTCTCGCGGCCGCAGCCGCAGGTGAACTCAGCGACCCGATGCAGGCGGAGATGCATGCACGTCGGCTCATCGAGGACCCGCGCGCGACGGCTGCGGTGATCGACTTTCATCGTCAGTGGCTTGAGCTCGATCGCATTCAAGCAATTGAGCATCAGACGCGTGCCTTCGACCCCGAGGGCGTCTGGAACGCGCAGGCGCAGGCCTCAGCACAAGAGGAGATGCGTCGCTTCATCGGCAGTGTCTTTGAGCGCGAGGGGACACTCGATGCGCTTCTCACAAGCCGTCGCTCCTACGTGAACGCCACGCTCGCGGGCATCTACGGCGTGGAAGGCCCGAGCGACGATGCGACGTTCCGCGAGGTGGAGCTTCCTGAGAGCGAGCGTGCGGGTGTGCTGACGCGCGTGAGCACGATGGCCTCGCATGCACATCCGGGGAATCCATCGCCGCCGCTGCGTGGCGTCTACATGATGACGCGCATCCTCTGTGAGCAACTCGGAGCACCGCCGGGCGATGCCGACCTCTCCCCGCCGATGGCCCCACCCGGCTCTGGCCCGATGACGAATCGTCAACTCTTCGAGCAGCGCACAGGCGGCGCGCCCTGCAATAGCTGCCACACGCGCATCGATGGCTTGGGCTTTGGCTTTGAGCACTACGACGAACGCGGCGTCTACCTTGAGCGCGATGAGGGCCTTCCGGTGGACGCCACAGGCACCCTGATCGGCACCGATGTGGATGGCGCCTACGATGGTGCGATCGAGCTCTCGGAGCGCATGGCAAGCAGTCGCTCGGTGCAGTCGTGTGCGACGCAGCGCTGGTTCCGCTTCGCCGCAGGGCGTGCACCCGAAGAGCGCGATGCCTGTGTGCTGAGCAACCTGCAGACACGCCTGCGCCAGACGGATGGCGACATCCGCGAGCTGATGGTTGCGCTCATCACGAGCCCTGAGATGCGCTCACGCCCGAGCGCCACGGAGACGCCATGACCTCGATCCCCGCCACGCCCTCACGTCGTCGCTTCCTCCAGGCCCTCGGCCTCGGGGCCGCTGCGATCGGCTCCTCCGGCATCTCGTTTGGAAGCACGCCCGCACGTGCCGGTGGGCCCACGCCGCCGCCGACGCGCGTCGTCTTCTTCATCACGCCGCACGGCACCGTGTGGAATCAGTGGAAGATGCCGATCGCGGGCCCAGCGAATGTCTTTGGCGAGCGCTCGACCACGAGCCTTGGCGCAGGCGATTGGCCCGAGATTCTGGCGCCTTTGGCGAGCTACCAGAATGACCTCCTCGTCGTCGAAGGCTTGAGCCGCACCACGGTGCAGGTGGAGGAGTTCGAGAACACCAACGTCAGCATGGGCAACTGCAACAACCGGCATCACGTGGCGCAGGCGCATCTGCTCACCTGTGTGCGTGCGATGCAGCGTTCAGGCAGCACCTCGATCGGCGGTGGTGAGTCGATCGATCAGTACCTCGGACGCATGACGACGGGCCCTGGGCGCTGGGCCTCCCGCGTGTACGGGTTTCAGCATCAGCATCCCTACAACTTCATCGCCCCAGGCGAGGGCGCGCCGCGCGTTCAAGACCCGCGCACGGCATTCAACGACATCCTTGGGCTCTACGTGCCGCCCGCCACGGGAATGCCCTCGCGGGACGAGTTGATCCGCGCTGGACGCGGCAGCGTGCTCGACTTGGTGGCGGACGAGTACAACCTCGTGGCGCCTCGTCTTGGCCGCGATGACAGACTCAAGCTGGAGCGTCATCGCGACCTCTTGCGTGACCTTGAGCTCACCTTCTCGGGCGGCCCCTCGGGCGTCTCCTGCGACCCGACGTTCATGCCCACGGGCGATGTCTCAGCGCAGTTCGCGCGCATCAATGCACTCGCGCTCTCCTGCGACCTCACGCGTGTCGTCACCTACGTCACACAGGGCGTGGATTCGGCGGGCCTTGGCCTTCCGGCCGATACGAGCATCCATCAGGACTACGCGCACAACTCAATCGAGGGCAGCGGTGGTGCCGTTTACACCGCCGAGGCTGAGCGGGGGATGGTTGCGTACAACCGGCACTACGCGAACCAGTTCGCATCGTTCTTGCGCGAGCTGGATTCGACGCCCGATGGCTCAGGTGAATCGCTCCTCGATCACACGGCAGTCGTCTGGCTCACCGAGCTTGCAACGGGCACGCACGAGATCATCGACACGCCCATCGTCGTGGCGGGCGGCGCAAGCGGCGCGTTCCGCACGGGTCGCTATGTGCGCTACCCGATGAACAACCGCATCGCACAAGCCTATACAGGCTCAGGTGGCGCAGCGATCGGCCCCTCGACGAGCCAGCTCTACGTCTCGTTGATGAACGCTGCGGGCGTGATGGATGACAGCTTCGGCATGACCGAGGCGCCCGCCATCGGAGGCGGCACCATCTCGCTGCGCGGAAGGCTCGCCGAGCTCGCTTGAGGCGCCTGGCTTGCGTCGTTCTGCTCATCGGCTGTGAGGCTCCAAGCCTTGCGGCCGATGCCGCGTTGGAGCCCGATGCGCGTGTGCTCGACGCACGCATGGTCGACGATGCCTCCAGCGTCGACGCTCCTCTTCCGATCGATGCCGCGCCCTGCTGCGTGGAGAGCCACTACGCATCCTTCCCGATGCCTTCGACGGTGGGCGAGGGCCTGCCGCACGAGGCGCGCTTCGCGGCGATGGGGGCGCGCGTCGAGGACGAGATCACGGGGCGCATCTGGCAGCGCGAGACGGACGGTGTGCGTCGCAATCTCGAGGAGTCGATCGCCTACTGCGAGGCGCTTGTGCTCGACGGGCAGAGCGACTTTCACCTGCCCACACGCATTGAGCTTGTGACGCTGCTCGAGCTCGCACGGAGCCCCACCGTCGATGCTGCGCTCATGCCCACCGAGCCTGAGTACCACTGGTCTTCGTCGCGCTACGCAGCCCGCCCGACGAGCGCGTTCTCCGTCTACTTCGGCGCGGGCACCATCGACCTCGCGCGGGGTGCGAATCGCTCTGCACTCGCACGCTGTGTTGCGCGCCCATCGGGTGAAGCACCTGCGCCCGGGCCTGTGCTGGAAGGCGCGCTCGTCTTCGATGCAGGCACTGGCTTGCGGTGGATGCGCCGCGCCCTCCCTGCTTCGAACTACGCCGAGGCCGAGACTGCTTGCGCCGCGCAGGGCATGCGCATGCCGACCTTGCGTGAGCTCGCCTCCACGCTCCATGACGCCCGCACTGCGCCCGCGATCGACACCTCCCTGTTCCTCGAAGGAGCAGGTTTGGTGTGGACGCGTACGCGCAGCACGGCACCGAGCGAGCGTTGGGTCATCGACGTGAACGACGGACGTTCAAGGCCACTCGGTGAGGCGGAGATGGCCTCGGCGCGCTGCGTGATGCCCTAACGGGCAACCAAGCCGAGCACGTTCGGAAGCGGCCACGCGCGGCCGACTTGCTCGGGTGGATAAGGCGCTTGATCAGGGCGTCTCTCGGCCGCATCGCGCGGGTATCCGATGAGGGTCGTCTGCGTTACGCCATCGTCGACAAAGAGCGTCGCCTCAGGGCCCCCTTCGACGTAGTCGATCTGCACCAGGCCCAGCGCTGGCTCGGCGAGCACGCGCGCCAGGTCGCGCATCAGATAGGGCGTGGCCGCATGGATGAGCACGAGGTCGCCTTGCCTATCCACACCGAACGCAGCGGAGGAGTAGCGATGCTCATCGACCCAGGCGATGGGACCGCCAGCGCAGTTGAGCATGCGGTAGTTGGCGACGATGTTTTGGTAGCGCGATCGCAGGAGCGTCAGGTCGCCGCCCTCGCAGTCGCGGCCAGTCATGACGAAGGGCCGGTAGTCCTCCTCGCTCACGGGGCCGAAGGCGAGCAGGCCTCCGAAGCGCGTGTCGTCGGGGCTGCGCTCCACGCCCTCCTCGATCACAAAGCTCGTCGGCCTCCCGTCAGGCTCGTACATCGCGAGGTTGATGCCGCCGACCAGGTGCTCTTGCGCGGCCCACTCGGGCAGTGTGCGAGCGCGTCCATCGCGCGATGCGGCAAGCAGCATCACGGGCCGGTAGAAGCTCATGTCGAAGCGCACGAGCGTGATGACGCCATCGCCCATTCCAAGCGGCGCGGGGCCCTGAACGTGCTCGATGGTGATGCCCTCGCGCGGGCTCGGTTGGACGACGGGAAGAGGCTCCACAGGCACGGGCCGCGGTGCTTCCGCTGCGGGTGAGCTGCATCCGAGCAGGGTCAGCGCGAGGGGGATGACGGGCGAGCGCATCAAGGGGTTGTACTGCGCGCGATGTGGCGATGTCGTGGCGGAGCTGCGGAGCTTTGCTCGCTCAGGGGACGCAGCATCGCGGCTCGACCAAGGGATGGAGCGCAGCGACCCAGATCACATCGGCGTCGAGCAACCCCACGGGCACGCCAGGCAACCCCGCGCTCAAGGCCAGCGTGTGTGCGCCCGCCCAATCGGCATCGGTGCCGCGCACGACAAATCCATCGCCGCGCGCGTTGGTCACGCGGTCGGGTTGCGCCGCATCCATGCCGAAGATGCTCTCGATGCGGATGCGATCGATGACGCCGCCCACGAGGTTGAAATCGGCGAGGTCGTAGAGCGTCGCGAAGAGCCGATCGGTCCCGTTGAACACGTTGTAGAACTGCCAGCGCGCACGCGACCACGTGCCTGTACGCGCATCGTGTACGGCCACCGCAAAGGCCTCCGGCTCGGTCACAGGGTCGCCGTGCTCGTAGACGACAAAGTCAGCCCCAGGGCCATCGTGCGCGGCCCAACCCGCGGCCCAAGCGATCTCGATCACAACGCGATTCACGTTGGGCTCGACGGCCGCGTTGCCGCCGACAAAGGGCATCGAGAAGTACTGCGGCGACATCGAAGCGGGGGGCACAAGCAAGTTGCCGAGGGTGCGTGACGCATCGAAAAGGAGTGCGCCGGGCGTGGTGAGCGAGCCCGCGGATTCAAGGCCGCCCTCCACGAGGCTGGCCGCTTGAACGGCGTCAGCCATATCCCACGCAATCGTGCTCACCACGACGGACGCGACACGCGGCGCGGTGCTGCATGCATCCCAGGAGGCGACCACATTGAAGCCGTTGTCGATGCGACCATCGCAGTCATCGTCCACACCATTGCAGGCTTCGGGCACTGCGATGCAGGGCGCGTCCGGCGCAAACGCATCGGACATGACGGCGTCCGTTGGGGCGTCGCTGACCAGGTTCGCATCGGGCAGCGGGGCATCGAGCGAGACGTGCACATCGGGCGTGTTGGTGTCGAATCGGAAGGCGTCGATGGCCGTGTCGATGGAAGCGTCACGGCCCTCAAGCGCAGCGTCATTCCTTCGATATCCGATGCGACCGCAGCCTGCGTGAAGGAGAAGAACGGCTGTGGCGAGGCGACGCATCGAAGCACCATCGCCTATTGCGAGCACATCGTGGTGGGTTTCCTGGCTGGCCGAGCAAGGTACGTTGTGCGCATGGACTCAACCCTCGATGAGCTTCGACGCAGCTGGAATCACGCGACGCGCAATCACAACGCGCACAAGGGCGATCAGGCGAAGTTCCTTCGTGAGGGAGGGGACACGCTCTTTGACGAAGAGCTCGCGCTGCTCGGTGAGCTCGCGGGCAAGTCGGTCGTGCACCTTCAGTGCAACGCAGGGCAAGACTCGCTCTGTCTCGCGCGACGCGGCGCACATGTGACGGGCGTGGATCTCGCCGATGAGGCCATCGCGTTTGCACGCTCGCTCTCGGCTGCGTCGGGCATCGCTGCACACTTTGTCGAAGGCGATGTGGTGCAGTGGTGCATGACCACCGAGGCGCGCTTCGACATCGCGTTCACGAGCTACGGCACGACCGGTTGGTTGCCTGATCTCGATGCATGGGCGCGCGGTGTGGCGCGCATCCTTCGGCCCGGCGGCATGCTCGTCTACGTCGAGTTTCATCCGCTCCGCTGGAGCTTCGACGACACGCTCGGCCTCACCAAAGACGACTACTTCGAGACGCGCCCCTTCCGCGACCCGGTGGGTGATTACGTACTCGAATCCGGTGCCGCGCTCGGTGTGGTGAAGCCCTCCGAGAGCCTTCCCAACGAGACGCCTGCGACCTCATGGCAGCACGGGGTTGGGGAGATCGTGACGGCGATTTGTCGCGCAGGCCTTGTGCTCGAATGCCTCGAAGAGTTTCCCCATTCGAATGGCTCAAGGCCCTTCGCGTGCGCTGTGCTCGGTGAGGACAGGCGCTACCGCTTCCCCGAGGACAAGCCCCGCTTTCCGCTCATGTTTGGCCTCCGCGCGCGGAAGCCGCGCTCCGATCACAGCGAGCAAATCGATGCGGGCTGAAGCGCGATCGAACCCGGCTCACCGCTGAGCACGCCTGCGATGAGCACCTCATGCGCACTCGCGCTGCCATCGACGGTGTACGCGCAGCAGAACCCCGAGTCATCGCCCTGACATCCCCAGGCTTCGCCTTCGAGACGGAGCTGCAGGACATCGGGCGAGGCCACGCTCGCCATCGGCGAGGACACAAGCGCAAGCGCGGCCGCAGCGTGATTGCAGCATGCGCCAGGAGCGCATCCCATCAACGTCATCATGCCCATCGACTGCGTGAGGTAGGCGCGCACGACCACAGCCGTCCCAGGTGTGCCTGCGAGCGCTGCGGCGACATCGATGGAGGTCGAAGAGGGCCCACACGGGGCGATGGCTTGTGTGCTTGGACAGCCACGCGTCGCCACGCACTCCGCGCTCCACGCCGGTGCCTGATCCCCAGACGTCGAAGCCTCATGGCTCTCTGTTGGAGCAGGCTGACTCCCTCCACACGCAACGAACGTTGGGAACACGGCGACCATGGCGAACTGCTTCCACTTCATCGATGACTCCTTGGCTCACGCGTCATGCGCGCTGTGTACGTTGAACACGCGTGGAGGACCATGGCTTGGGCGATACGATGAGGGCGATGGTCTTCTCGCTCCGGCACCGTCTCGATGCGCACTGCTTCCTTCACGACATCGTGACGCCGGATGCAACCTTCTTCGCACTCATCGAATGCTTGTCGGTCAACACACACGTGGTGCGCGAGGCATTTGAGACCGTGATGCACGCGACGCGAGACGTGAGCCCAGCGACGCCGCAGGACACCGCGCACACGCTCCATCGCAAGCTGCGAGACGTGAAGGACTTTGCAATGTTCTCCTCGGTCTACGTGTCGCGCCGACGCATCGTCGTCTGCCATGCCGGGCCACATCGGGTGCACCTGCTCAGCGACGGCGTGCTCATCGCATCGGTGCATGAGCACATCGCCATGTACGACGAAGCGTTTCGCGGAAACATCGACCCGCGCACGTACGGAAGCGTGGTCACGCGTCAGCTCGGTGGAGAGTCACCCAACACGGCGCCACCCGAAGTCACGAAGTGGTCCACGCCACATTCCTTTCGCGTCGTCGTGTGCACGAACGACTTCGACAACTACCGCGACCCCGAGACGTATCTCCCGCATCTCGACAAAGAGCTCGCGCGCGGCAGCCGCTCACCCTCAGGCACGCTCCTCGTCCTCGACGGCACACGCGCCGCGTGGCGCGACTTCACCTACCGCGAGTTCCACGATGTCCCGCGCTGCATCCTCTTCACGACGGCGCACGGTCGGCAGCTCTTTCTCGACTCGCGCTTTGACGAAGAACTCGACGACTACCCATCCCACTACGCCATCTACGCGGTGCCCTCGCACGTCGATATGTCGGCGCCGTGGACCGAGTCGTTCATCGACGCCTTCGCTTGTCTGGGCTCCGTGCCCGTGACGGCTATGCGCTTCGATGCGACCAGGCGAAAGCAGCTCGACGCTTCAGTGGTGCTCGATGTGCTCGGCGGTTGAGACTTCCATCGGCTACTCAGCAAACCACGAGAGTGGTTCCGTTTCCTCAGTCTCAGAAAAGTCGTCGATCAGGTCGAGCGTGAACGTTCTGCTCGCGTGGAGGACGAGCGCGCTGCTGTCGAAGACGCCGAAGTGGAAGGTCTCGAAGGGCAAGTCGCAGCGAACGTGCAGGTTGTAGAACCACTCCTCACCGCGCTTCACGAGCTGCGTCAGCGCGTCGAACGCGATCGGAAAGGGCGCGACATCACACTGCGTCTCCCACGCGTTTACCGTGGGCCCGTAGCCCTGCGAACGATGCAGCGTGAACGTGCAGGGCTCGCCGTCGACGTACGCCTCGATGCGCCGGAGCAAGAGTGCGAGCTTCAAGCGTTGGGGTGTGTCTTCCGCGTCGCGGAGCCAGAGCGTTTCACGTGGTCGCTGCGGGTCTTCATCGGATGGCACCGCGGGCCAGCGCCAGAGCACGGCATAGAGGGCGTCCGCCACCGCCTCCAGAGGCATGGGCGGGGAACTTTCGAAGTAGGCGCTCAACCCAGCGGTGAGGCTTTCGACATTCTCGCGGAGCGTGGTGTCGATGAGTTGCGGCGTGAGACGCGTCGCAAGCACCACTTGAAGCGCGTTGGAGTAGTCGTGCGGGACGATGTCGTAGATGTCCGGATCCAATTGCTCACAGAAGGACTCACCGACGGCAGTATCGAAGTCCATCTCGGCCTGCTTGAGGTCGCGCTCCAGCTTGGTCCGAAGCCACATGTCGAACTCGCTTGCGGGCACGACGGTACTGCCCTCGGCGACGTCGGATTCCGTGTCGCCGAGGTCCAAGTACGTGCTCCCACGTCGCTCAACTCGGAGAACAAGATAGCGGGGAGCCAGGCCCGCCGTTCGCGCATGCAGCGTATGCGTCACCACACTCACGCCACGTACGCGCCTCGGCGTGACGGCAACGCCGAAGATGTCGTCACCGAAGTAGCCTTTGCACGCGCCGATCGCTGCGACGAAAGCGCGATAGGCAGGCGGGAACGTCACGCCAAGCGCCCGCTCCGCACTGGCAATGTCGGCCTCTGCGACGGGGCCGTTCACAGCGAAGTTGGGGTTGAAGAGACGGAGGTCGTCAAACAGGCGCTGGTGGATGTACGTCATCGCGGGACAAGGATGCCTCGAACTCGCACGCCAGTTGCGCGCTGTTTCAAGAAGGTCCCAACACGCTCAATCAGCTGTCTCAACCTCCCCCTTCGGGTCCGCAAACATCCACCGCATCGCCCCATGCTCACGCCGCCAGATCACGTGGTCCATGAAGTAGTGGTGGATGTTCACGACGATGTTGAACGCCGCGAAAAACGGCGTGAGGCCGAGGTCTTCACGCGTGGTGTGCATGCCGGGGACGAGCCATCCGTCGAGGGCACTCGGTGCGCCGCGGAAGAGGAACCAACCGAGGGCGAGTGCGCTGACCAAGAGCATCGTGAGGCGCGTGCGCACGGGCGGGCCGAAGGTGGGCGGGCCCTCCTTCGCGTGCGCTTCGTTGCGTGAGACGAGCCAGACGAAGTAGCCGTATTGGAGCGCGTGGAAGGCGGGGATGGCGTAGCGCACGAGCGGGTCGAGCGCGGTGAAGACGGTCCAGAGCCAGACGGTGATGAGGTAGGCGAAGAGGGGCAGCCATGCGGCGCGATCACGTCGCACGCGCTGCACGAGCACGATGAGCAGCGCGACTGCGGAGAGTGCGAAGAGCACGCCCGTGATGAGCTCGATCAGGTGCGGACGACCCGGCGCCCAATAGACGACGCCCTTCTCCTCGAAGAGCCCGCTCGCACTCGCAGGCTGCGCCCACGCAAACGCCGCGGCGATGTACGCGTGACCAAGCAGCACGTTGCGCTCGACCTCGGAGAAGCGCGCGCCGCGCCTTCCCGAGAGCACCATCAACACGCCAAAGCCCTGCTTGGTGTAGTGCCAGTTCACGAGCAGGAACATCAGCTGCGCCATCCAACCGAGCGTCTGTGGCGAGCGCTGTGTGAGCGCGAAGAGCGATGCGAGAAGCAAAGCGAGTGGCACCGCAAAGCCTGCAATCAGATAGCGAATGCGCTGCGCCTGCGGGATGGCTGCATCGAACGAGCGCGCGTGGACATCGCGATAGAAGAGCAAGTACGTGACGGCGAAGTGCGGGTCGTTGATCAGGTGCGCGAGGTGGAAGAAGACGAAGCCTGTGAGGAGCTCGGCTTCGCTCAGGCCAAGCGTCGCGCGAAGCAGCCAGGCAAGTGGAAAGAGCAGAAGCGAGCCTGGGCCGACGAGGAGCAACTCGAGGATGCGTGCTCCGAGGCTTTGCGTGGTCGGCATGGGCGCCCGAGGGTAGCGGATGCGGCCTCCGCCTTACGACATCCCCATCCGCATCGCCAAAGCCAGCGCACTCACCGCCACGAAGAGAAGCACCCAACGCGCGATGCCGTCACGCCACACGGGTAGC
>JBILQT010000169.1:0-15661 GCA_044373065.1 Sandaracinaceae bacterium | reverse complement strand
ACCGTCTCGCCTACCTCGTCTTCCACGACCCGAAGCGCTTCCGCTCGGATCGCATGCTCGTGCTCGTCTACAACGACGCGCTCGTTCGCTACATCTCGCGCATTCTTCCTGCGCTTGGTGCCGCAGGAACACCGGTCACGACCTTTGAGCGCTGGGCCGCGAAGCTCCGCATCAACCACGTGAAGGCGCTGCCAGGCGAGTACGAGGACGAGACGCCAACGTCGGTCACACGCCTCAAAAAGCATCCCAAGATGCTCGGTGTGATCGAGGCCTACGTTGCCGAGGCCACGAAGAAGGTCGATGCGCTCTTGGTCGAGTCGCTCTCGGATGCCGAGGGTGGCGATGAGGGCCTCGCGTATTTCCGTTCGCAGCAGAACGCGCCGCTCGCGCTGCGTCTTCACCGCCTGCAGCGTTGGGCATCGCCAGATGCGGCACCAGATGCCGACTTGATCGCGCTCGCAGAAGGCCGCGATGAGACCTCGCGCCCCGGCCCGAAGTCGGTCGCGGTACGTCATGCCATTGAGCGCACGGTGGCAGCAGCCCGTCGTGGCGTGCTCGACATCCCAACGGCTTGGTCAGAGATCCTCACGGACCGCGATCGACTTGAGTCGATCCTCCGCACGGGCGACGCAAACGACCTCGACCTCGACGATTTGAACTCCGCGATGCGCTGGTGCACCGACAAGTGCGCGCATGCCATTGCGGAGATCGAAGCGCGCAAAGACGAGGAGTCACCGAAGGCCCGCAAGGCCTCGAAGAGCAAGTCGGACGACGAAGAGGAGGCGCCCGAGACCACGACGGCCGAAGACGCCTCGCAGCGCACGATGGACGAGGATGCTGCGCCCGCGAAGCGTTTGGTGGCACGTCGTCGCGGCGGCGAGGATGACGATGGCGGCGACGATGACGACGATCGCTCTGTCGGTGTCGACGGCGCGCAGGAGGTCGAATCCGCCAAGCTCGATCGCGAGGACGACGCGCTCATCCTCCGCATCATTCAGCGCCTTCGTGGCCCGCTTCTGAAGTCGCAGACGAGGGGTGCGGCCGAGCGCCTTCGCTACGAGCACATCCTCATCGACGAGGCGCAAGATCTCTCCCCGGTCGAGCTCGCGGTCATCATGGGCACGGCGAGCAAGCACCGCAGCGTGACGATGGCGGGCGATGTCGCGCAGCGCCTCCACATGGACAACGGCTTCACGGATTGGGCCTCGATGCTCCGCGCGATCGAGCCTGCGAAGGGCGACATCGATGCGGAGGCGTTGATGGAAGTGCAGCCGCTTCGCGTGCAGTACCGCTCGACGCATCCGATCATCGAGCTCGCGCAGGACGTGCTCGGTCCGCTTGCGGACCCTGAGTCCGGCAATGCGATCCGTGGCGGTGCGCCGGTCGAGCTCTTCCAGTTCGCGCACAACGGTGAGGCCGTCGCCTATCTCGCGGAGGCGCTGCGCGAGCTGATGCAACAAGAGCCGCGCGCATCGGTGGCGCTCATCTCGCGTTTCCCGGAGCACGCGGACACCTACTACAAGGGCTTGAAGAACGCTGAAGTGCCGCATCTGCGTCGCATCGCCGATCAAGACTTCCCCTTCCGCGCAGGCATCGACGTGACGGACGTGCGCCAGGTGAAGGGCCTTGAGTTCGACTACGTCGTGCTGCTTGAGGCGAGCAAGACGATCTATCCGGTGAACGATGAGAATCGCCACCTCCTCCACATCGCCGTGACGCGCGCCGCGAATCAGCTCTGGGTGACCTCGGTGGGCGACGCCTCGCTCATCCTCCCCGAGTCACTTCGCAATCGCGCCTACTGAGCTCGCGCTTGCTGCGGCCCACGTTCGATCTTGGTGTGCGCATCGTTCATCGCGATGCGCACATCATCGTCGTGGACAAGCCCGCCGGGATGCTGACGATGGACCGCGACAAGGGCGGCCAGAGTGGGCTCGACGCGCGCTTGGCCCAGCACCTCGGCGTGCCGCGAGTGTCGGTGCTCCAGCGCCTCGACCAGGAGACCTCGGGCCTCATCGCATTCGGCCTGAGCGAGGAAGGGACACGGGCCCTCGCGGCGCAGGTCGAGGCGCGCACGATGCACAAGGAGTACGTCGCTGCGGTGCGCGGACGCGCGATGCCGAAGGGCACACTCGAGGATGAGCTCGACGAGGTCGACGGACGTTCCGTCGTGGTGCGCAAGGGTCGCGGCAAGCTCGCGCGCTCTCGGGTTGAGGTGCTGAAGTCGCGCGCGGATCGCGGCCTACTTCGCGTGCAGCTTGAGACGGGACGCATGCATCAGATTCGTGTGCAGCTCGCGAGTCGCGGCGCACCGGTGGCTGGCGATGCGCTCTACGGCGAT
Source organism: Sandaracinaceae bacterium (assembly GCA_044373065.1). Lineage (GTDB taxonomy): Bacteria > Myxococcota_A > Polyangia > Polyangiales > Sandaracinaceae > JAFLCL01. The sequence goes on along the minus strand of JBILQT010000169.1, from coordinate 13,323 downwards.
GTCTCGGCGCCACGCCTGCTGCTTCACTGCGCCACGCTCGGCTTCGAGCATCCGACGGACGGACGTGTGCGATTCACGAGCGCCCTTCCCCCGGTGTTTGAGGCCTGGCTCGATGGCAAGGTCGATGAAGCCCTGCTCCTCGACACGGTCTTGCCTGCGGCCATGGAGCGCCGTCATGCGCTCTTGGCTTCCGCCGAGACGACCGCGTTTCGTCTCTTCGCTGAGGCCACCGATGGCATCGCAGGGCTCGCGATCGATGTCTACGGCGAGCACCTCGTGGTGCACATGCACGACGCGGAAGTCGATGAGTCGCGCATCTTGGATCACGCGCACGCGCTTGGTTTTCGTGGCGTCTACCTCAAGCGTCGTCCGAAGAAAGCGCAGGATCTCTCAGCGCAGGACATGACCTTGGTGGCCCCAAGCGCACCGCTTCGGGGCGAGGCTGCGCCTGACGAATTCGAAGTGCTGGAGAACGGCCTTCGCTTTCTTGTGCGCCTCGGCGACGGGATGAGCACAGGGCTCTTTCTCGATCAGCGTACGCATCGCGCGAAGGTGCGTGAGCGCGCCTCAGGCAAGCGTGTGCTCAACCTCTTCGCGTACACCTGCGGCTTCACGCTGGCGGCCGCAGCAGGCGGCGCAGCAAGCACCCTCTCAGTCGACGCAGCCAAGCGCGCACTCGACCGTGGACGCGCGAACCTCGCGCACGCAGGCCTCGAAGGCCCACAGCATCGCTTCATCGCCGAGGACGTCTTCGACGTGCTGCGTCGGCTCCAGAAGCGCGGCGAGCTGTTCGATGTGATCTGCGTTGACCCGCCCACGTTCTCGACGACGAAGTCATCACGTTGGTCGAGCGGCACAGGCTGGCGTGATCTCTTCGCCCAGGTCGCGAACGTCGCCGCGGAAGGCGCGTTCATCCTGGCGACGAGCAACGACCGCCGCATGCCGCAGGTTGCATTTCGCGATCACGCACGCGCCGGGTTCGCGCAGGCCGCACGCGAGGCAAAGCGACTGGTGGATTCGCACGCACCGCTCGACTTCGAGCGCCCCAACGAAAAAGAGCCCCTCTTGAAGGGGCTCCTCATCGAACTTGGCTGAGTGAACTCAGCGACCTCGCGCGGGCGCTTCCACTTCGGGTGCGGGCTCAAGCGTCTCGTGTCCGCGGTACTCAAGCAGGCCTTCGCTGTTGTTGAAGCCAGCGCCTGAGAGACGCGCAAAGCGTCCGCGCACTTTGATCTTCGCGCCCACGCCGAAGTCGACCGGGATCGGAATGATGCCCGTCTCGGACTCGGGGGGCTGCTCACGACCACGGCTTGCGTTCTCGACGGCCTCGTCGATTGCAGCCTGGTTCTCGGCGTAGCCAACGACCATCAGGCGCTGTCCGTCTTCACCGATGCTCATCGCATCCGCAATCCAGATGTGTGGCGCTGCGGGCGGCGGACACGTGTGATCTTCCGGGCACTCTGGCGGCACGTAGGCCGCGACGATGTAGCCCGTGACCACGACATCCGTATCGATCGTCGTCGCCAGGCGGCGGCGCACGCCGTAGATGCTGTAGGACGTATCCGGGTGCTGCACCGGATAGGGCGGCGGCGGGATCGTCGGGACAGTCGGAAGGCTCGGCGTCACATCGGGCATGCGCTCGATGACGAGATCGGGCGCGGGACCACCGCTGCAGGCCGACAACGCGGGGACAGCGAAAGCGAGCGCGCAGACGACCAACATGGAGTTCGTCGTTGTTTTGTTGCGGATCGAGACACGAGTCATCTCAGGCACCTTCCTCGAAAGTCGCGCGGAACCTACCAGACTCATTCCGGCGTTGGAAGCGAATCCGAGGCGCCACATGGCGTGACCGGATGCTCAAGCAGCGGCGCGAAGACAGTCGCACTGGCGCCCTCCGAGGCTGCGCGGCGTGCTGCAGCGGCACTCTCACCACCAAGTTGCAGCGCAACACGCAGCGCGGCTTGGGCATTGTCGAGGTCGGCCGCAGCCGCATCTCCGGCTGCGCCACGGCGCACCACACGCACCAGCGAAGGCCCGAGCGCGGGTGTGCACAACGCAGAGGCCGCACCGATCGCGCGCTCCGTGACATGCGGCCACTCGCGTGTGTCCTCGAGAATGTGCGCGACGCCCTCGAGCGCGTTCGGCGAACCGTCGCCCGTTTGATGAATCAGCGTGAGTGCCGAGGCCCGCATTGCGGATGCAGGATCGTTCAGCAGGCGCACCACGAGGTCACGACGCGAGGATGAGTCTGGAAGGCGACCCAGCGCGAAGACACGCACCAGCGGCCACGGGTCGTGCGCGACGTAGTTGGAGAGCGCCGCCTCATCGTTGGCCGCGGCACGCAGCTCGGCCACCGCCAAGCGAACGCGTGGACTCGTGTCGCGATCGAGATCGGAGAGCAACGCGGACGAGGCGCGATCGCCCAAGGCCCGCAGGGCTTCCGCGCGCATCATCCACTCCTCCGCATGACGCGCCTGTGCCTCAAGCCAGGCATCCGTCTCGGCCGAGGTCGCTGCGCCAACGAGCGCGTGTGCGATGCGATAGCGCGCACTGAAGTCGCTCATCTCAGCACGCGTCGCAGCTGCACTCGCCCACTGAATCACGACGTTTTTCTCTTCCGACGTATACGAAGTCGGCAAGGTCGCAGCGCCCGTCGCAAGCGCTGCAAGCGCCTCGGCCGGGAGCGTCGCGAGCGCAGTGCGGGCGCCTTCGTCGGCCGCAAGACGGGCCGCAAGCAGACTTCGCAGCGGGGCGCTCTCCAACGTCGCAGGCCGACTCAGCGCAGCCTCGATCGCGCTCCTGGTGATCGCAGACAATGCCGCTGCGTCGCGGGCGACCAGAACGCTGTGGGCGCGCTCATCGGCGCCTGGCGCTTCGTCTGTGGCAAGCACCGCGAGGCGCACACGACCTTCGGTGCTTCGTGAGAGCAGGCCGATCGCATCCACACGAACTTCGGCGGAGGGATCGACCGCGCCGCGATCGAGTATCGCGACGGCGTCAGGGTGCGAGGCCTGCGCACGCGCGAGCCCAATCGCGCGCCTTCGTCCAAGCACACCCAGACGCTCCCAAGCGGACGCCACCACGTGCACGCCGTCAGGCCCTGCAGCACGCAGCCAGGCGCTCGCCCTGTCTCCTTCGCTGCCATCTTCGACGAGCCGATCCACAAGCGCAGCAAGCCCTTCCTCGCTCTCGGCGGTGGTGTAGACACGCACCTCCGCAAAGCCGAGATGCGCGTCGTTGGGGCGGCGTGATTCATCGCTGAGCGAGAGCGACAAGCAGCGTGCGCTCGCAGGCGCCGGAAGCTCAATGCGAGCACGCGCGACGCCCTCCGGAATGGAGACGAGAAAGCGCGTCGCATCGAGCTCGAGAATGAACTCGCGAGCGAGCGTGATCGCTGGCCCGCCCTCGACGATGACGGCAGTGATCGGAGGCCCCGACCAATCGAAGCGAACGAACTCGCCTGCGCCACCCTCCCCGCGCCCTTCGGCCCACCCTGTCGTGCCTGAACCATCGCTCATCCCGAACGGCGGCGACAGCAAACGCGCGTCTTCTGGCGTGCCCACGGCGCTTGAGAGTGCGCGTGGCCGAAGCGCATCAAAGCGACTCGTGAGCGTCGCCTGCAAGCCCGTTGCGGTGAGAACGGGAAGGCCCTCGCGCACCGTCACGGCACGGACAGGACGCAGCGCTCCCGTACGATCCACAGCGCGCGCAAAGAGCGCGTGAGGGGACGACTCGCTGCACAACGAAACGCCCTCGCGCTGCTGTGCAACGATCAGATCCAGACGTGCATCACCATCGACATCACGCGCCTCCACCACGTTCGCGACACGCTCGCCCGGGTCACCGCGCATGTCGGTGCGACCAATCCAAATCCAATGAGGCGTTGCGCGCAGATCGAGAATGCCCGCCGCGCTACCTGCGGCTCCGCGACCACGAAATAGGTAGAGCGCGCGACCCGCACTTTGGGCAGGTTCGATCGACACATCCTCGAGCGTCGGCAATTCAGTTGTGGCGAGGATGCGGTCTCCCCGACGCAGAGTTGCAATGCTCCCTGTACCGGACGACTGTACCGAAACGGTCACTGCACCTGCCACCAATGTCGCAGGCAGGGGCTCTGCGTGTGCGTTTTTGGTCGTCCCCCACAAGGCGAGCGCGAGCGCCGATGCGCGAAAACATCGTAAAACAGTGGGCTTCATGGAGACGTGGTCTTTCTGAGCGCGCGGCAGGGCGCGCGGCACGACATCTGCTGCCAATGAAGCGCTGCTCCGGATTGTCTGACCATCAGAAGCCAGCAGCACTCGGCACGAGATACGCATACGAAATCAGTCCTCGGCGGAAACGTACACGCGGTGGGAGCCCGTCTGCACGAGGATGTTGTGTTGCGCGCGGGAAAGCGGTAATCGCGCCTCCCGATCACCCAAGTGATACGCCGCGCAACGAAGCTCGCCGAGACGAAGCGCACCCCCAAGGCAACGAGGCAAACCGATCATGGCGAAGGCAGCACAGGCGAAGGTTGCAGAGAAGAAGCCCGCAGTTGGCGCAGAAGTGCCAAAGGCCAAGGGCGCAAAGCCGACTGACTCGCCCGAGAAAGCGAAGGACATGAAAAAGTCCGACGAACTCGAGACGAAGAAGTCCAAGGTCGACCCGAAGGCCGATCCGAAGAAGGGCGGCAAGGACGCCAAGCCCGATCCGAAGAAGCCCGAGGGCGCGAAAGAGCCCGAGAAAGAGGACGACGAGCCCGATGCTGAGCCAGATTTTTCTGGCGAGCCGAGCATGGAAGCCCTCGCGGAAGCGCAGGCTGAGGCCGAGAAGGCACTCAAGGAAATGGAGCGTCAGGGTGGAGGAGACTCCACGCTTTCACGCTACTTCCGAGAGATGGCTGGGCACCGCGTGCTCACGCCCCAGGAGGAGATCGAGGCGGCCAAGGAAGTCGAGCGCCTTGAGATTGGCTACTGGGAAGCGCTCTTCTCGATGCCCGCGGCGATCGAAACCGTTGGCTCCACGGTCGAACGTTTTGTCGAGCAGCCGCTCGCTGAGATCGGCGCGCTCCGCAAGCTCTCCAAGAGCGTGCAGAAGCCGACCGGAAAGCTGATCAAGAAAGATCAGGAGAAGTGGGACGAACTCGCGCTCAGCGTGTCGACCAAGCTTCGCGCGCTCGATTCGGATCGCATCTTCGTGAACGAGTCGGACCGTGCAGTGCATCGCGCTGCGGGTGAGCTTGCGGTCGACCGTGATCTCGCTGCCGATGGCGTCGCCATCACGCCGCAGTTCCGCAAATACCTCGAGTCGGTGGAAGCCGCGCGCACAGCGCAGCAAGAGTCGAAGAACCGCTTCGTGGCGGCCAACCTTCGTCTCGTCGTCTCGATTGCGCGACGCTACAACCGTGGCCGTCTTCCGCTCATCGACCTCATCCAAGAGGGCAACATCGGCCTGATGAAGGCCGTCGAGCGCTTCGACCACAACCGCGGCTATCGCTTCAGCACGTACGCCTCGTGGTGGATTCGCCACGCGATCAGCCGCGCACTCGCCGACAAGGGTCGTGCAGTTCGTATCCCCGTGCACATGCTCGACACGTACAACCGTGTTGCGCGTGCGACGCAGGCGATTGCGACGCGTACCGGTGCAGAGCCCTCGCCTGAGGAGCTTGAGAAAGAGACCGGCATCGCCGCCGAGAAGCTCGAGAAGATCAAGGGCTACTGGGCCGAGACGCCCTTCTCGCTCGACCGTCCGGTCAACGACGAAGATGGACGCAAGTTCATCGACTTCCTTGAGCAAGAGAACGTCCCCACGCCCTACGAGCAGCTTGTCTCCAAGACGTGGAGCGACGAGGTGCGTAGGCTCCTCGATACGTTGTCGCCGATGGAGGCGCGCATTCTTCGCTGGCGCTTCGGTCTCGACGACGAGGATGAACTCACGCTTAAGGAGATCGGCGACAAGTACAACCTCTCGCGCGAGCGCATTCGCCAGCTGCAAGAGCAGGCGCTCGCCAAGATTCGTCGCCAGATCAAAGAGTGACGCGTCGCGGGATGCGCGGAAAAGGCCGGACACTTTCGGGTGCTCGGCCTTTCTCTTTCCGTCCCTGCGCCCGAAGCCCTACCCCTGCGACAAAGACGCGTTCTCCCGCGTGATCCCGTGTCGCTGAAGCAGCCGATGCAAGTACGGACGCGCCATCCCCGCAGCACGCGCCGCCCCGGCCACGTTGCCTCCGTGCGAGGCCAGCAGCGCCGCAAGCCAACGACGCTCGAAGTCGTCCAGCACGCGTGAGCGCGCCTCTGCGTACGAGAGCGTGATGTCCGGCAGCGCGCCGTGTGCGTCGTCCAAGTCATCCAGGCTGCGCTGCATCGAGGCTGCGCCTTCGAAGGCGTCCTCAAGCACCAGGGCGCGCTCAAGGAGGTTGCGGAGCTCGCGCACGTTGCCAGCGAAGGGATGCGCGGCGAGGCGGGCTTGAAAGCCTGGGGCGGTGAGGCGCGCGCGGGCCTCGCCTTGGACGCCGAGCTGTTCGAGCAAGGTGTCGACGAGCTCAGGGATGTCTTCGAGGCGCTCGCGCAGCGGCGGGAGCTCCACCTTCACCACGGCCAGGCGGTAGTAGAGGTCGGCGCGAAAGCTCCCCTCGTTCACTTCCTTTTGAAGCGGACGGTGCGTCGCCGCGATGATGCGCACATCGACTGGGATCTGCTTGTTCGAGCCCACGCGGCGGATGGTTTTGCGCTCGAGCACACGCAGCAGCTTCGGCTGAAGGTCGATTGGGATCTCGCCGATCTCATCGAGGAACACGGTGCCGTTATGCGCAGCCTCGAAGGCGCCGATGCGCTGGTTCACCGCGCCCGTGAAGGAGCCCTTCTCGTGACCGAAGAGCTCGCTCTCAAGAAGCGAAGGCGGAATCGCACCGCAGTCGACGACGACAAAGTTCTCGTTCGCGCGACGGCTCGCGCCGTGAATCGCCTCGGCCGCAGCCTCTTTGCCTGTGCCCGTCTCGCCTTGGATCAGCACGGTCACATCGCTGCCAGCGCAACGCTCAAGGAGCGCGAAGAGACGACGCATCGCAAGCGAGCGACCGACCATGCCGCCGAAGGCCGACGACGCATGCACGGGCAGCGAGACACCACCACGTGCACGAAAGCGGACAGTGACATCGCCGAGCTGCAGTCGGCTGTTGTTGTGCAGCCAGGCCGACTCGATGCGCACGCCGTCGACGATTGTCCCGTTCTTGCTGCCGAGGTCGCGCACACGGACGCCGTTGCCCTCGGAGACAAGCTCGCAGTGAAAGCGCGAGACCGTGTCGCTCGCGAGCACGAGGTCATTCGAAGGGTGCGCCCCGATGCCTGCGCGCTCGCTCTCGCCAGAGAACGTCAACGCCTCTCCTCCTTCGACCTCGAGCACGTAGGCGTGAATCTCCCGATGCATCGGGAGCGCTGTCTTGGCGGTGCTGATGTCGCGCGTTTCGCTGTCCGTTGTCACGCTTCGAAGCCTACACGAAAGGCGAAACCTTCCCGCTACGCAAAACCGCGCTGGGGGCTGCTCAACCGGCTTGAAAGAACGACGCGAGCCGCTCGGTATCCACCTCAGCGAGCGAGGCCAACCGCACGTCGGCAAGCGCAAAGCGCGGCGTCGCATGCTCGGGTACGGCGACACAAAACATCGAGGCTGCCTTCGCCGCGATGACGCCATTCAGCGAGTCTTCAAAGACCACACACGACGACGGCGCGACATCGAGCGCACGCGCCGCGCTCAAGAAGATTTCGGGATGCGGCTTTCCGCAGGGGAGCTTCTCCGCGGAGCACACCGCATCGAAGGCGTCCTGCCATCCAAAGCGCGCCACGACGGCATGCGCGAGACGCATCGGCGATGAGGTTGCGATGGCCGTTCGGTAGCCTGCCGCACGCGCGCACTGCACCAACGCGAGGGCACCCGGCATCGCAACGGCGCGCGTGGCGAGCGCCACCTCCATCACGTCCACAATCTCCTCGCTCACCGCAACGCTATCGCCCTCGTAGCCACGCAGACGCTGCCAGTGCGCGGCGACCGCATCGATACGCATCCCGGCCGTGCTGCGGCAATCGTCCTCGGTGAGCACAAGCCCATGCCGCGCGAAGACCTCACGCTCACTCGCGCGCCAGAGCGGCTCGCTGTCGATGAGGAGGCCGTCCATGTCGAAGAGCACGCTGTTCATGAGGCCTGCCTCGAGGTCTCTGCGAGATGCGCCTTCAAGCGTCGCAAACCCTCCTCGGTCGTGAGTGGCGCGCGGTAGCCAAGGTCACGCTCGGCAGCGCCGAGGTTGTACCAATGCGCCGTGCCAAGTTGCTCTGCGAGAAAGCGCGTGAGTGGTGGCTCCTTCTCGATGCGAAAGAGGCGATAGGCCGTCTCGATCACGGTGCCAATGCGCATCGCGGTCTTGAGGGAGACGGAGCGCGGCACTGCCTCCACGCCATAGGCGCGCAAGAGCCCAAGCACGATGTCGCGCGAGGGCTGCGGCTCACCCTGGGCAATGAAGTACGCCTTCCCCGCACAGGCCGCGCCGGGTGCCACGCGCTCATAGGCCAGCCAATGCGCATGCACTGCCGAGTCGATATGCGTCGCATCGATCTTGTGCTTGCCACCCTCGACAAGTACGAGACGCCCGGCCTTCGCGCGATCCACAAGGCGCGGCGCAATGTTCGCATCGCCTGGCCCCCACACGAGATGCGGACGCAGCGCCACGGTCGAGAGCACCTTGCCATCACGCAGCGCCTCGCCGTTCGCGGCCAATACTTCGAGCTCGGCCATCGCCTTGGTCGCGGGGTATGGCGTGCTGTGTGTTGCTGCGATGGGCGCTGACTCATCGACGCCTTCGACCATCCCGCCGCCATGCACAACGCTTGGGCTACTCGTGTGGACTAGCTTCGGAATCGCATGCGCGCGACAGGCCGCGAGCACGTTGCGTGTGCCGATCACATTCGCGCGAAAATACGAGTCGTAGGAGCCCCAGACGCCTGCCTTCGCGGCCACATGAAAGATGGCATCCATGCCCTCGGCCGCGCGCACAACAGCCGCTTCGTCGTCGATCGAGGCCGCAACGCACTCGACGCCCTTTGCCTCCAGCGCGCGCAGCAAATCGCTCTTCGTTCGCTGCAGGGTGCGCACCTGAATGCCGCGCTCGATGAGCGTGCGTGTGAGTGCGCCGCCGATGAAGCCCGACGCGCCCGTGACCAAGACTCGAGTCATTTGCTCTCCTTCACTTGATGCCGCGCCGGTTGCGAAGCGTCGCGATGCTGCTCCACGTGTGACCGATGTTGACGTCGCCTTGCGCTTCAAGCTCCTGCCTCAGCGCGTCTCGATCGATCTTCGCGTTGTGTCGCGGGTCCACCGGAAAGTCGCTGCGGAACACGATGCGCTCGATTGGCGCTGCGATTCCTTCTGCCAGCTCGGGAGGGAGGCTCAGCGCAAAGTTGCCTACTGGCACAGGCGCATCGAGCAGCATCGTCAGCACGATGCGGCCCTCCAACTTCGGGCCAACGAGTGCGCTTCGCTTCACCCACGGCAGCGCATTGAAAGGCCCTTCGAGCTGCTCGGCGAAGTACGTGTTGTCACCGATGACGACGCGATGCGCCTTGCGTCCGCAGAACCAGATGCGCCCCTCGGCGTCGCGATAGCCAACATCGCCCACGCGGTGCCAGATGCTCCCGTCGCCATCGCGCATCTTATGTAAATCTGTATTTTGTTCATCGCGAAAATAAGCGCGCGTGACCTGCGGGCCTGAGACGCAAATCTCGCCCACCTCGCCCACGGGCATCTCCTCGCCGAGCGTCGCGCGCGCGCCATCTTCGATGCGCATGATGAAGACCTTGGCCGTGCGCACAGGGTGCCCCACGCAGATGCCTGCGCCCTTGTCGGTGGCAGCACGCGTTGTGTCGAGCACCGTGCGGTGATCGATCGTGGCGATGGGCAGCGACTCGGTCGCGCCGTAAGGCGTGTGGATGCGTGCCTCGGGAGAGAGCAGCGCGGAGAAGCGCTCCAAGATGCGCGGCGTTACAGGTGCGCCTGCGGTGATCACACGACGCAAGGAGGGAAGCTTCGCGCCCTTGCCATTCGCATACTCAGCGACGCGATCCAGGAGCGCCGGTGAGCCGAACATGTTGGTCACCCTGTAGCGCTGGATCGGTCCCACGATGGCAGCGCCGTCGACTGAGCCAGGCTTGGTGAAATCCATCCTTGGAATGATGGTCGTCATGCCAAGCGCAGGATCAAAGAGCGCGAAGAGCGGGAACGTCGGAAGGTCAATTTCACCCGGCTGAATTTCGTACATCGAGCGAATCGACTCGACCTGCGCGAGGAAGTTTCCGTGCGAGTAGACCGCACCCTTCGGGACGCCCGTGGAGCCGCTCGTGAAGAGGATGGCGGCGGTGTCGTCTTCGCTGACGGGAGCGAGTTTCTCGCGTCCTCGCTTCACCCCAAGAGCGCGCAGCGCATCGAGCGAGACGGTGCGTGAGTCGCCAAGGCCGAGCATCGAGGCGCCTCTTCCGACAACGACGTTCGCGCGGATCGAACGCTTGCCCCAGCCCAACGCACGACGCGCGAGATGCGCCTTGGGGATGCCGATGAAGCCGTCAGGTTCACTGCGCTCGATGCAGGCGGAGAGACGCTCCCTTCCCATCGCAGGGTCGAGCACCACGGGGATGACGCCCGCTTTGAACATGCCGAACGTGAGCGCGAAAAAGGGAAGACTCGGCGGCACCATGAGCACCACGCGCGCGCCTTGTGCGAGCCCGATTTCACGAAGCCCGGAGGCGTAGTAGTCGCTCTCCTCATCGAGCGCGCGGTAGCTCGTCTGGTCGGCTGCGGTGCTGTCGAAGAGCGCGCTGCGCGGCGCGATGATCGCACTCACCTCAGGCTGCTCACGCGCCATCTTGGGCAGGTGCGCGGCGACGTTCGCTACATCAAGGCCTGAGTCACGGTGGGTCACGTGAGCCTTCTAGCAGGAAGGGGCTCGCGCGGAATCCGTCCGTGGGCGTGTACGATACGAGGCTGGTCTCGTCCCGAGGAGGTCGTCGATGCGCAGAGAGAGAAGCTTGGCTGGTCTGAGCGTGTGCCTAGGTGCAGCGCTCCTGATGAGCGGCTGCGTTGCCGAGCCCGCGACGGTTCAAGTCGAACCCGTGGTGGTCCCTGGCCCCTGGGCACCACCGCCAGCCGTCCTCGCGCGTGCACTCAGCCAGCGTGTGGAAGTGGTGAACGCACCGACCGTGCGACCCCTCGGAAGCTGCACCTCAACCGACCCGTGGGTTGGCACGTGTACGCATCCCGAGTGCAGTGGTCCGCGTGCGGGCACGATTGCCGTCAGGGACTACATCCTTTCGAACTTCCCCGGAGCCCGTGCGGGCGGGTCCTATTCGTGTCGACGCAACAGCAATCCGAGCAGCACGGAGTACCTGTCTGTGCATGCCATCGGACGCGCCAACGACATCATGATTCCCATGATCGGCGGCGACGCGGACAACACGCTCGGTGACAGGATCGCGAACTGGCTTATCGAGAATGCCGAGTACATCGGCGTTCAGCGCGTGATCTGGGATGGGAATTTCTGGAATGGCCGCGGCAGCTTTGGCCCGCTCAACGCGGGTGCGGCGCCTCACCGCGACCACATCCACATGGAGCTCAGCATCGACGGCGCGGCACGCCGCACGCGCTTCTTCACCGAGGGCCCACCAGCCTCCACCTGCCCCGTCGTTTGCTACGGCACCGCCGCCGTGCGCGCGGACTGCTCGTACACGGATTGCGCTGCGACCGGCCAGGTTTGCATGGACGCAGTCTGTGTCGCGGGTGCTCCGCCCGAGCCCTCCGCGGCCGTGCGCAACGCGGGTGCCGTCCTCCCCACGGTGGCTTCGCTTGGGCCGCTCTCGCGTTTCAACTTCGTGTCACCTCAGCGCATCTTCGATACGCGTCTACCGACGACGAGCGCGAGCTTGAGTCGCTCTGACGGCGCGACCAGCGGACCGCTGACAGCGACCCGCACAGGTACCTTCTCAAGCTGGACGGGCCTGCCCGCTTCCGCGAGCGCGGTGTGGCTCAACGTCGCCGCAGTACCCGGGACCGCTCCCGGCTTCATCCAGGTGTTTCCAGCCGGTCCAACCCCGGAAGCATCGACCGTGAACTTCATTCCTGCACGTGTGCGCGCAAACGCAACGGCTGTCTCGCTCGGTACAGGCAGCGGCGTCACGTTCAGAAGCAACACCGATGTCGATGTGATCGCAGACCTCACGGGAGCCTTCGCACCCACAGGTCTGGGACTGCAAACCGCGGGGCCGACCCGCGTGCTCGACACCCGCGCTGTCGGGATGCCGCTGGTAGGGAACACGCCCTACCCCGTCGATGTGCGCGCGCCCGCATCGGCATCAGGTGTCGTGGCCACGGTGACTGTGCTCGCCGGGACCGAGCCCGGCTTCTTGACGGCCTTCCCCTGCGGTGCCGGGATACCGACCACGAGCAACGTGAACTTCGCTGCGGGCACTGTGATCCCCAATGCGGTCATCTCCGAGTTGAGTGCGGGGCAGCTCTGTTTTCTCTCGAACGTGCCCGTGGGCTTGATCGTCGATGTGACCGGCTATCTGGTCCCCGTGGGTGAGCTCTCCTACCAGGCGATTTCACCCGCGCGTTTGCTGGATACGCGTTCCCCTTCGGCGCTCTACGCAGGGCGTTTGGGTGACCGTCAGGTCATCGAGTTGCCGATTCAAAGCCTTGCCGGGATGCCTGCGGGGGCGAGTGCGGCCGTCGTGAACATCGTCTCGGCGAATGCATTGAGCGCAGGTTTCCTCACGACGTTTCCGTGTGGCGGCCCTGTGCCGAGCACGTCGAGCTTGAACTTCAACCTGGAGGGGCCGGCCGCGGCGCTGAACATGACCCCGCTCGGCGGCGGAAACCTTTGCATCTTCGCGAGCGCACGAACCCATGTCGTCGTCGATCTGGTCGGCGTGTGGGTACCGACTCCTTCTGCTCCGCCACCGACGCCAGGCCCTGGGCCCATTGACCCTGAGGACCCCGATGAGTTTGGCCCGCCAGAAGACGCTGGTGTGTCAGGGGGTGACGCAGGGTTGCTTGGCAACGATGACGCGGGCGGCGCGACCTTCGATGGCGCATCGAACCTGGACGCCGGCCAACGCCGCGATTCAGGCCTCGGACTCACCTCAACGGGATGCACGTGCCGCGTCACACGTGGAAAGTCAGCGTTCTCCGCCGTCACGATGGTGCTTCTGGCGCTGGCCATCGCGCTTCGTCGGCGCACACGCCGCTAACGAGACCGCATCTTGGAGGGCACGCGCGATGGGCGTGCCTTTCTCATTCCGTCGGGCGCGG
>JBILQT010000482.1:0-4107 GCA_044373065.1 Sandaracinaceae bacterium | reverse complement strand
TGGTCACCACAGGCACGACGTGGTGCTCGATTGGGCTCTTCCCCGCCGCGATGGAAGACGCGGCCGTGCTCATGCCCGACGCAGGTCGTCCTGTGGATGCCGCAGTCGCTCCGGTCGACGCACGCGCGCCCGCCGTCGACGCGGCCGCCGCCGCTGTCGATGCGACAGTCAACGGCGACACCGGTGGCGTCATCAGGCCGCTCTCGGTTGGCTGCGGATGCAGCGCAGCAACATCGCCCCATCGCGCCTCCGCATCGCTCGCCTTCCTCCTCCTGATGAGCGCGGTCTTGTGGCGCAGGCGCGCGCGCGCCGCCCTTCTCGTCACGAGCGCAGCGACGCTTGGCTGCAGTGAAGAGGCAGCCCCCGCGCAAGCTCCCGTGACGCAGAGGGCCCCCACGATCGCGTTGCGCGAGGGTGCTCCGCTGCGCGTCACAGAAGAGCGCGAGTTCCTCGTCGACACCACAGCGAGCGGTGCGTTGCAGTCGCCCATCCTCTCTGCGGACGGCCACGCGGTGCTTCTCTCAAGCGGTGACTTCAACGCGCTCTACGTGCTCGCGCTCGACGCAGAGGGTGCGCGCCCAACGCTCATCACGGATGCGCCGCGCAGTGGCTTTGAGCCGCGCTGGGTCGATGCAACGCACATCGGTGTCCGCACGCCAGAGCAATCGCGCAGCGCGCTCCCGAGCGAGACGCTCTCACTCGACGGGCAACCCGAGGGCGCCCGCCTCAACTCGCATGCGGGCCTTGCGTGGGTCGATGCCGAGGACGAGGGCCTCGTGCGCGTTCGCGTCGGTGGCCAGACACGCACGCTGCACGACCACGATGACCGCTTCCTCTCCGCCGAGCTCTCCTCGGATGGGGCGCACGTGATCGTCTGGGGCATGACAACGGGCCTCACGCTCCACCGGCTTCGGGACAACGCGCGCTTGCACATCGAGGGCTCACATCCGCGCTTTGATGCGTCGGGCAATGTGCTCGTGTTTGATCGCACCGAGGACGAGGGCCACGACCTCACGCGCGCCGATGTCTTCGTCGCGCGCCTCTCAGGCCAGGGCCTCGTGACGCATCGCTACCCCGAGCGCGCCGATGGCGTGAGCACGCTGGAGGTCGCGCCCAGCGCCTCACGCTTCGATGCGGACGCGGGGGTGATCTCGATGATGCGCGAGGGCGTGCTGGTCGTGAGCAACGTCCAGCTTCCGTAGTGGGCTATCGCTCGGACCGAAGCGCGTCGTACTCCGCCGCGCTGATGGCCTTGCGCCCCGACAAATCCGCGTTGACGTCGGCCATCCACGCGCCTGCCTTCGCTTCCTCGCCTGCGCTCAGTGTCAGCACCTCGGAGCCAAAGCCTGAGCCATACGAGAAGGCGGCAAAGCGCGTGTTCTTCTGTGCGCCTGCGAGGGCGCTTGCGACGGAGAGCCAGAGGCTTGCCGTGTAGGCGTTGCCCACCTTGCGATTGAGCTGAAGCGTGGGCTCCACCTTCGTCTCGTAGAGGCTCGCGACCTCGGCCTCACTCAGGCCCATCGTCTGGCCCACATGCGAGAACGCCTTCTTCACCATCTTGGGGAAAGGCGAGTGCATCGCGACCTTCTCAAACGAGGCGAACGAGCTGCGCTCATGCGCGAAGAGCTGTGCGAAACACTTCTCGGCGCCGCGCTTGTAGCAGTCGAGGCTGAAGGGCCCATCGACGCGTGGATAGCGCTCACCCACGGGGCGCCAGAAGTCGAATGCGGGCTCGGCATAGGTGAAGGAGTCGAGGTCGATCTTCGCGATGCGCGCATCGTCGATGATCATCGCGACTGCGCCTGCGCCCTGCGTGGGCTCGCCCGGATCATTCGGTGCGTAGAGCGCCACATCGCTCGCAATGACGAGCGCCGCTTTGCCGCGCGAGGCACCGGACATCTTCCACTCGATGGCCTGACGCAGCGCGAGCGTGCCGCCGTAACACGCGTGCTTCACCTCGTAGCTGCGGTAGGTGCCGCGAAGGCCGAGCGCATCGGCGACGAAGGCGCTGAGCGGGCGCGACATGTCCTGCGCGGTCTCGGTGCCGACGGCGACAAGACCAATCTGCGAGACATCGCCATCCCAACGCGAGAGTGCACGCTTGGCGGCTTCTGCCCCGAGCTGCACGACGCCTTCCTCGGGCCCGCAGAGCGCGATGTGATCGCAGCCAAGGCCGACCGTGTACTTGCTCGGGTCTACGTTGCGCAGCGCCGCGAGCTCTGTGACGGCGAGGCTGAGCGAGGGGAGCTTGATGCCGAGCGAGGCGATTCCGAATGGGTTCATGCGCGACTCGTGTCTGCCTCGAGAGAGACGTGCACGGCGCGTGCGGCTTGGAAGGCGCATGAGCGCGGTGAGCCGTCGTGAGCGAGGCGCGAACGGTCGTGTGTTCGCGGCTGCAACGATGCAGCGCGATCACTCCAAGACGACATCCTCCGCGGCACCAACCCAGAGCTCGAGGCCTTGCGATGAATCCCCAAGCGCACTTCGTTCAACGAGCACACCGCGCAGCGTGCTGAAGCGCGACCCCGCGCGCACACGGACTCCGCGTGGCAGGCGAAGCGTCACGGAGGGCTCGCTCGCACCGAAGGGCGCCACATGCGTTGCGTCTGTCGCAATGACCTCACGCAACGAGGCCCAGAGGGGAAGCGCCTCGTCGCTGACAGTCGTCAGCAAGACCACACGCGGACTTGGAATCGCAGCCTCCTCGCCCTCGCCCGTGCGACGCACCGACTGCGCCTCGATACGCGAGCCCAACCGCGTGCCCTGCACCTCCAGCCGGTCTCCCGCAGCCAACGCCGGAAGCGCGCGCCGCGCATGCACGATGAGCGGCGCCCCGTGTCCCTCGGTCACGGCAACAAAGCGTCGATCCCCAGAGACGGCAAGCACCCACAAACGATCAAGCGCCACGTCGGTCTCAGTCTCGGCCGCAGTCTCAGTCTCTGCAGCAGTCTCAGTCTCTGCAGCAGTCTCAGTCTCGGCCGCAGTCTCAGTCTCTGCAGCAGCCTCAGTCTCCGCAGCCGTCTCAGCCCCGTACTCAGTCTCGTACTCACTCGCCCAAGGGTCGCTCTCGTACTCCGACTCGCTCCAGGCATCGTCTTCCGGCGCCATGTTCCCGACCAGCGTCTGACCCATGAGCCCGAGCGCGCCCATCGCCACCGCGACCTGCAGCATCGTTCGCTCGCGCCGCATTGCGACGGGGTCGAAGTCGGTCGCAGAGCCGAGCTTCTCCATCCACTTCTTGTCCGTGGCCCACCAGATCCAGCCGAGGATCGGCATGCCGAAGCATCCGCAGACACCGACGGTTGCCGCGAGGAAGAGTGGGATGCGCGGCAGGCCCGCACGGAAGCCCATGACGAGCCCGAGGTAGTAGCCAGCCCAGAAGAGGAGCATGAAGGCTCCGAAGAGCGACATCCAAACGGGTGAGGTCATCGGTCAGGACCTTACTCGCGACGCGCCAGGAACCTTCCTCCACCCGCATCCGCACGGCCGGTCAGCATGCCGTTCGGCGCGACCTGCAGCGTATATCCGTCAGCGTTGATCAGCGACTCGTCGCTCACGCTCTGGCCCTCCAGCGTGAGGCGCCCAGTGCCATCGTAGGTGCCCGCGACCACCTCGGTGGCGAACTCGCCAATGCGTGCCTCGAAGAGCTCATCGCTTGTCTCAAGCAAGGTCCAGCGGACTGTCCCGCTCACCTCGTCACCATCACGCGCGAGGGTGAAGAGGATGCGATAGCGCCAGCCGTCGCCCGTCCAGTGGCCAGCGAAGTGCGTCGCATCGCCCTCCGGAAAAGGGTCGAGCGCAACGGCCGCATCGGGCACGTCTTGAACCGGTGCCTCGATGACGGGCACCTCCACAACCGGCACCTCGACCACCGGCTCACCGGGGCCCTGAATCGCATGCTCCACACGCGGTGCCGGGCCCTCGGGCAGGGGCACATCGAGGAAGGTGGGTGCGTCCTCAAGGCGCGCATCCGCCATGCCCGCATCCGAGGAGACGAGCACCCCGGCATCGCGCTCTGGTGGGAGTGCAGTGCGCCGCGTGCCAAGGAAGAACCATAGCCAGAGCGCGATCAATGCCCCAACCAACCCGATGACCGCGAGCGCGCCA
>JBILQT010000481.1:0-4120 GCA_044373065.1 Sandaracinaceae bacterium | reverse complement strand
ACCATCACATCGTCGTGAACGTGCACCGTGCTCATCACACTCGTATGCCCGCCCGGACACGCGCGCTCCATGCTGGCGCGACGAGCGGCAGTCCCCACGAGACGAGCGGCGTTCAAGCCGTCGGAGATTTGGGTTCGATCGACTTGAGCTGCTCGTAGAGGCGAAGAAAGTCCGCGCTCGTGACACCGGCGCCGTTGACCTGCTCAAGCCACTTCGCGCCCTCGCGATGCTCCCCAAAGACGCGCACCCTCGGACGGTGTCGCGCGACCAGCAGCATCGTGGAGAGAAACATCCGCGTGGCAGTGCCGGCAAAGCCCTCCACCTCGATGATGTGCGCCGTCGCAGACTTGAACTCCGCCGTGTCGCGAACAAGCCGCCCACCCTCTTCGCGCACCTGATCCGGAAAGCGCGGCGTCCCTCGAACCACAACGTTGTAGAGGCACGGCGAGACCTGCGTCGCGCGATGAACCGCCTGAACTTGGCGAAGTACCTCAAGGAGATGACCACTGCGTGGCGCGTCATACCAAGCGAGTGCGAGCACGCTGCGGCGCACGAGAATCACGAGCACATCGTCGTGGTAGCGAAGCTCCCCAAGGTCGGAGGCGGTCATTCCGCCATCTTACACGAGCGCTTCAGCGCGACTCTGCGATGCAGCGCACGAGGCTCCCGCAAAGGGTAGTGCGCGCGCCAACGCTCAGGTCTTCACGAGGGTCGATGCATGCGCCTTCCGTGCAATCGCGCGTGTTATCGCGACCAGACGGTCACGTTTCGTCATCCAGCCTCAGACGCGCATCAGGGCGGCGCCCCAGTTCAGTCCTGCGCCAAGCGCG
This sequence comes from Sandaracinaceae bacterium, assembly GCA_044373065.1. Lineage (GTDB taxonomy): Bacteria > Myxococcota_A > Polyangia > Polyangiales > Sandaracinaceae > JAFLCL01. Next base: position 3,290 of record JBILQT010000481.1, on the reverse strand, counting down.
AGAAAGCAGATGAGCTGCCCGGGCTGCAGGCGCCCGTCGCGGAACATCTCATCGAGCAAAATTGGAATCGTCGCGGCTGAGGTGTTGCCGTAGTTCGCGATGTTCGAGGGCACGCGCTCCACAGGCACACCGAGGGAATTCCGCACCGAGGCGTTGATGCGGTCGTTGGCCTGATGGGCCACAAACCAATCGATTTCTTCGAGGCCGACCCCAACATTCGCGCAGACCTCACGCACCGCGCGAGGAAGCAACGTGACGGCGCTCTTGAAGAGGTCTGTGCCCTTCATCGTCGGCACGTGCGAGTCGATGCTCGCGTTCCAATAGTGGCGCTGCGTGAACATGCCGCCCGGCACCCAGATCTGCTCAAGGGCACGTCCATCGGAGTGATTCACCGCGCCCAAGAAACCATGACCAGATCGTTCATGTTTTCGCATCACGAGCGCGCCAGCGCCGTCTCCGAAGAGCACGGCGGTACCGCGATGCTTCGTCGCGAATGCGCGCTCCTCCTCGGTGAGCTCACGGTCGCTTCCAAAGAGCACATCCCAGGCGAAAGGCATGAACCCCGCGTGCGCCTCAGCGCCGACCACGAGCACCGTCTTCGCAGCGCCTGAGCTGAGCAAGCCATCGGCGAGTTGAATCGCGAAGGGCATCGCAGCGCACTGCTGACGAATGTCGAGCGCGGGCACGCCAGGGATGCCGAGCTTCGCGCCGAAGATCGAGCCTGAGCCAGGAAAGGCGTGCTCGGGGGTCATCGTCGCGAAGATGATGTAGTCAACCTCACTCTTGTCGACGTTGGCCGCGAGCAGCGCCTTCTCCGCGGCATGCACCGCAAGGTCGGAGACGCCTTCACCCTCGGCGACGTAGTGACGCTGCGCAATGCCGGAGCGCGGACGAATCCACGCGTCACTTGTCTCCATCACGCGGGAGAGTTCGTCGTTTGTGACGGGCTTTCCAGGGACGTACCTTCCTGAACCTACGATCGTTGCGCCAGGCATCGCGCAGCCTTAGCCCAAAATGCTCTGGCGTGAATCAGGAAACCGAGCCCGCGAAACTTCATTGACGCGTAGCGCTTCGAAACATCCGCTCGCCCTTTCGGCGATAGGCTCTCGATTGCGAGCGGGTGCACGTCTCCGTGGTCCCTAGCTGGTTCACCTGTCCGTGAAATCATCCGCGTGGCTCGCACGTTCCAAGGACGGCGCGCGTCGAAGAGTCAGTGGATGCGTCTGGTTGAAGCGTCTGTAACCCGTCTACGAAGGAGCCGAGATGAGCGATTCACCGCGAGGCGAGCATGAGGTTGGCCTCAGCCTGCAAGAGTTCATCGCACGTACCAAGAGCGGCGGGATGGGACGCGAGGAGACGACACGCTACGTCTACTCAGCAGACCTCACGATGCTTCGCAGCTTCCGCGCGATGCCCGCTGTTGAGTCGGTCTCCACGTCGCTCGTACGCATGAACCTGGAGATGCTGCGCGGCTCACTCCTGGGCTCGTGCGTGAAGGTGACGTCAGGACAATTCCCCTCGCTCTACAAGCTCATTGAGCGCTGCGCGACAACGCTCCAGGTGCCCGTGCCGCAGGTCTACGTGGCCAATAGCCCGGTGATGAACGCGTACACATTCGGCACCGATCAAGACTCGTGCATCGTGCTGCACTCGGCGCTCGTCGACTCGTTCACGGAGAGCGAGTTGCTCTTTGTGATCGGGCACGAGACGGGACATATCCAGAACAAGCACGTCATCTACGGCACGCTGATGGTCCTTGTGGCGAAGGCCGCAGAGCTCTTCATCGGCCCGCTCGTGATGCCGATTCAGATCCCACTCAACGCCTGGTATCGCCGCGCCGAGATCACGTGTGACAGGGCCGGCCTCTTGTGCTCGCGTGATCTGGAATCCGCATCGCGCAGCTTTGTGAAGCTTGCGGTGGGCTCGCAGAAGCTCGCCAATGAAGTCGATATGACCGCATTTCTCTCGCAGCTCGAGGAAGTGCAGGGCTCCGTGGGGCGTTACATGGAGGCCTTTCAGAGCCATCCGATTCTCCCCAAGCGCATTCGCGCGCTGCAGGCCTTCGCGGAGAGCGCGCTCTACCGAGAACATATGGGCCTCACGGGCGGCATCACGATCGAGCAAGTCGATGAACGAACCAGTGCCATCATCCAGCTCGACGGCGCGAAAGAAGACCAACCTGCTCACTGACGCAGATCAGACCCACGCAGTGCAGACCACGCAGAAGGAACGACGACATGAGTAACGCATTGGACCAGGCGGACTACCAATCGAAGCGCGGCAAGGTGCTCGAGCTTCTGCGCGAAGTGGCGCTCCTCTCGGAAGACGCCGGCGCCGCAACGCTCGCGCGCAAGCTTCGCGATGATCGCATTCCGCGCTTGGAGGAAGAGCGCTTCCACCTCGTCGTCCTCGGCGAGTTCAATCACGGCAAGACCACGTTTGTGAACGCGCTCCTCGGCGCGCCCGTCTTGCCGATGGGTGTGACGCCAACGACCGCCGTGATTCACCAAGTCGTGCATGGTGTTCGCGGTGCACAGGCGGTGCTTGAAGAGGGCGGACCGCGCATTGTTCCGTTCGATGAGGTGGGCAGTTATGTCGTCGGTGGAACAGCCGCGACCGACCGAGTTCGCTACCTCGAAGTGCACTACCCCTCCCCCCTGCTCGAAGGTGGCGTGGTGCTCGTCGACACCCCTGGCGTGAACGACCTCAACTCGACGCGCGCGGAGATCACGTACTCGTATGTGCCCAAGGCAGACGCGATTCTCTTCTTGCTCGATGCGGGGCAAATCCTGAAGGAGAGCGAGCGCACCTTCCTTGCGAACAAGCTGCTCTCGCAGTCGCGCGACAAGGTTCTCTTCGTCATCAACAAGATCGATCTGCTCGATGATGAAGAGCGCGAGCAAGCGCTGGCCTACGCCAAGACGCAGCTCGCCAAGCTTGTGCCCGAGCCGCGCATCTACGCGGTGAGTGCAGAGCGTGCGCTGAACGGTGAGCGTGAGCATTCGGGCATCGCGTTGCTGGAGAAGGACCTCATCAAGTTTCTCTCCGGTGAGCGCGGACGCGTGCTTCTCGACAATGCGCTGGATGAGGGGCTGCGTACCGCCGTGACGCTTCGTCGTGGCATCGACGTGCAGAAGCAGGCGCTTCTTCTTGACCACACGGAGCTTGAGCGTCGTCTCGCGGTGCTCGATGGCGACCTCTCCAGCACGCGTGATCAGCATGCGCGACGCGAGCAGAAAATCCGCGAATCACTCGCGGGCATCAAGGCGCTCGTCCGTAAAGAGTGCGTC
>JBILQT010000146.1:0-18186 GCA_044373065.1 Sandaracinaceae bacterium | reverse complement strand
CGCTCCACGCGCCTCTCGCCCCAGAGCCTGACGAGCTTCATCCCGATCTCGACAGCACGCTCTTCGAAGTGATGCACAGCCTCGTGCATGCCGCGCAAGTCGTCCCGCGCGCGAAGACGCGCCATCACCTCGCTCGGTGCGTCAGCCTCGTGAAGCGCCTCCAGGAGCGCGGCTTGGTAGCGCGCAAGCTCGGCCTCATCGGGTGCCTCGCTCATGGTGCAACCTCGCCGCGACCAAGCGTTTGTACGAGCGCCCTCACGCGTCGGAAATCAGCCACGTGCTGCGCCATCTCTGCCGCGCGCGAGAGCGTGTGATCGCTCTTCTCAACGAAGATGGCCTCGAGCTTCGGGCACTGCGCGATGGCCTCGCCCAGGAGTGCGAACACCTCCTCGGGCACAAACCCAACGTGACTGTCGCGTCGAAATGCGCGCCGCTCTGGGTCGGATGCGGGGTAGCTCAGCTCGCCTCCTGCAAGATGCAGCTCACGCACGCGGTGAAGCGGATAGCGCCGCAAGAGCGCATGTGCGTCCACGCCGAAGTTGCTCGCCTGGCAGAAGAGGTTGTGCAGATCGAGGAGGAGGAACCCGTCGTTGGATTCAAGGAGCGCGTCGATGAAGTCGGGCTGCTCTTCGACATCACGCGGGCTGAATGCGAGTGCCAAGTTCTCAAGCCCCACGGGCATCGAGGCGAGCTCAGAGAGGCGCTTGAGTCGATCCGCGCCGACACGCAGCGCAGCCTCGGAGCGTGGATGCGGCATCACGGTGCCGTTGATGAACGCACCCCCGCTGATGAAACCGAAGTGCTCCGAGATGCGCACGTAGGATCGCGTTTTTACTTCACGCGCAAAGTGTCCAAGCCATCGCTCTTGGCGCTCGGAGATGGGCGTGCTGAAGAGCGAGAACTCAACGCCGTGCCCGTGAAGTCTTCCCGCCTCGCCATAAGCATCGAGGAGCGCGCGAACCCACACGGGGGTGCCCTGCGCAGACCAACCGAGGTCCATATTCCACTCGATCGCATCGACCTCACCGGCTTCAAAGAGCGGCAGTGATGCGATGCGAAAATCCTCCGAGGGCGAGATCGAGAGGCCGACATGAACGGGCTTCTGTGTGCTCGCCAGCGGCATGCTCAACGCTCAGCCTCGGCCACAAGGCGGTGTGACGTATAGCTCCGGAGGCGGCGAGACGGACTCGGTGTTCGAGACGGACTCGGTGGTCGAGACGGACTCGGCGGTCGAGGATGTGTTTGTGTTCGTCGTCTCGTTCGAAGCGACGGGCGGCGGTGTTGTGGTTTCCTCCGCGGGTGTCGTGGTCGCTTGGCTCGGTGAAGCACCGCATCCGACAAGGAGGCTCGTGCCGAGCACCGATCCGCGCAGGGCCCCAAGAACGCTTGCAGAGAGGCGCATCGCTCAACCTCTCCCGCATGCGGCCATGGCGCTGTAGTCCTCGGGTTCCACAGGGGATGGTGTGTTCTCTGGCGAGCCCTCGCTCGTCGTCTGCGTCTCGGTTGTCCCGTGGGTGACAGCCGGCGTGACAGCCAACGTCGTCGTGGAGTTCTGATTGCTCACGGCGACGGTCGCGGTGGGTTGCATCGGCGTCGATGTTTGACTCTGTGCGTGCACGGGCTCAGGCGTTGTCGACTCAGCGTGTGTGCCGCCGCCGCATCCGACCGTAAGCACGCAGGCCACGCCTCCGGTGACAACGCCACCGCGAAGGGCTTGAAGAACCGAGAATGAGAGGCGCATGGGGGCTCCGACGTGTGAAGGGAGGGACAAAGAGCGCGGGATGCTCGACTGTGTGACGTGCGCCTCTGCGAAACGATCTCCGCTACGTGGCGATTGTTCCCACGGTGGTGGTCGCCCCGTGCGCCCCGCGAGTCGCCTCGGCCCAGGCAAGGCTGAAGACGCCTCCGAGTGCGAGCACGAGCAGGAGCAAGGCCGCGAAGAAGAGCAAGTCTGCGCCGGAGTAGCGGGCCCTGAGGCTGGTGAGTTGCCGCGCCTCTTGTTTGAACGCCTCGGTGGGCTCACGCGTGCCCTCCGTCGAGCGCGCCACCTGCGGGAGAATCGTCTCAATCACCTGCGCATCCAAGGCGTTTGCGTCGAGCACAAAGCCGGAAGGGCGCTCATCACGACCCGCCTTGGGCTCGAGCGCCATCGCCTCCAGGGCTTGTGTGATGGCCGAGCTTGGCGGCGTGTAGCCGCTCGGAATCGGCGCGCTGATGTTCACCGCTGGCATGGGTGCCGGGGCGGGAGGTGCAGGCGTGGGCACACGCGAGAGAGGCGCTTGCATTGGCTCAGGCTTCGACGGTCGCGAGGGCACTTCAGGCACATCCTCATGATTGCGAAGCGGCACCGAAGGCGCGGTTGTTTTTGCGTTCACACTTGGTGGAACCAGTGGCTGCCGCGCACCGATGTCATCGAAGGTCTCATCATCATCATCGCTCTCGGCGGCGCGCTGCGGTTTGCCACGCTGCACCGTGAACGAGGGAAGACCTGCGACCTCGCGCGCCACGACCGCCCCTTTCGGCTTGATGGGCGGCGTGCTCTCGCGCAGCGGCTCGCGCCCCGCGTGTGTCATCGAATGTGTGGATTGGATCGCTGTGCCGCGTGTCGTCGACTCCTCCTCGTACGAGTCGCCAATCGAAGCGTGTACGGGCCGCGTGCCGACCCCGCCGCCGGGTAGCGTCTCGCGATGTACGGGGATGGGCTCGCGACTCACAGGCTTCGGCAGAGGGCCCGTCGTGCGTGACGTCGGCTGCATCGCGGGTGGTCGCTGCGAGTCTCCCGTGCGCGAGACGAGCGGCGCGCGGAAGGTATCGACGGCATTGGCGCGACCCGGTCGAAAGAGACCCTTGAGCGGTCTTGAGACGCGCTCGCTCTCCGGGTTCGGCTCTCCCACGCGCACGACCTCGTCACGCTGAAAGAAGACTTCCGCAGGCGAGTCTTTCGCGTCGCCCCCTGGTCGCGACGAGCGCTTCTCGTTCATCGGTGGCGGCGGCACCGAGAGCGTTGGACCGCGCTTTGGAACCGCGAGCTGATCGAGCTCGGGGCGCGAGGGCCGCGTTGGAACGGGCTGCGAGGGCCTGGTGACATCGGGCCGCGAGGGACGTGCATCGGGTGGCTGTGAGGTCTGTGTACGCGCTATCGGGACGGCGGGCGTCGCGTTCCTCGGATCCGGCAAGGCCTCTGGCGTTGCATCGTCCGCCAGCGTTGCGTCCGACGCTTGGACGCGTCCGATCGCATCGAGCGCCGTGATGCGCGACTTCTCGCGGCTGTAGTCGCTCTCGTAGATCTCGTGCAGCCACGCCGCGATCGACTCGGAGGAGCACGGCCTCTGTGTTGCCAAGAATGCATCGAGCGCGAGCCGCATCTCGTTCGCATCTTGAAAGCGATCCTCAGGCTTCAGGCTGAGGGCCCGCATGATCGCATCTGCCAATGCCTCGGGGCAGCTCGGCACCTTCTTGCGCAGCGGCGGCACGTCCGCGTCGCGCACGCGGTTCATCGCCTCGATGTTGTTTCCGCGCGCGAAAAGCGGACGCACGGTCAGCATCTCGTAGAGCAACACACCAACTGCGAAGAGGTCCGAGCGCGCGTCCACCTCCGCCCCGCGCACGGCCTCCGGGCTCATGTAGCCCACCTTGCCCTTGAGCGTGCCGACCTGCGTTGCCGCGCTGCGACTCGCGGCCTTGGCGATGCCGAAGTCGATGAGCTTCACGCCTCCCTCGAAGCTCACAAGGACGTTCTGCGGCGAGACATCGCGGTGCACGAGCTGAAGGGGTTTTCCGCTCTTGTCGTGCTTGGTGTGCGCGTAGTGCAACGCGTCGCAGAGCTTCGAGCCGATGTACGCACAGAAGACGGGATCGATCTTTTGCCCGAGCTGCTTCACATGCCGCAGCAGCTGCAAGAGGTCGCGCCCCCAGACGAACTCCATCGCGATGTAGAAGCTCGGCCCGATGCGCCCAAGCTCTTGTATCTGCACGATGCCCGGATGCTGAAGCTGTCCGGCGATGCGCGCCTCATCGACGAACATGCGGATGAACTCCGCGTCGGCCGAGAGGTGCGGAAGGATGCGCTTGAGCGCGATCAGATCCGAGGCGCCCTCCGGTGTGACGCGCTTGGCCAGCCACACCTCGGCCATGCCGCCCACTGCGACGCGCTCGAGAAGGAGGTACTTCCCAAATGGCACGAGCTTCTCGCTCGGAGGGGTGGCGTGTTCGGTCTCCATCGTTAGGTCGGAGCGCTCCTATTCGGGCAACGGCCCGTTTGCGACAACAGCGACATGGTCGCGCCAAAGCACACCTTTTCGCTACTGCTACGAGCAGAACTTTGTGACGTCTTCCAAGGAGTTCTGTGAAGACCGCGTGACGTGGGCGCTGCATGCAACAAGCTGAGGGCCTCGAACGTAGAAAGGCACCATGACCACTGAACGCTCCACACGCTCTGCCGCCAAAGATGAGTCGGGGTCGCGCGATGATGTGTTTGCGCTCATCGAGCGCCTTCCGTTCATCGGCTCGGTCGCCAAGGAAGTCACGCATCTGCGCGCGCTTCTGGTCGATCGGAGGCCACCGCGAATTTTGGCACTGGGTGCCAAAGGCTCAGGCAAGAGCGGCCTCGCCAATGCACTTCTCGGCGCCGAGGTGCTGAACGCATTGCCCGCTCCTGCAGCCGAGGTCGTGAAGACAGACGCCGCCAAGGTGGAGGCGCCCGTTGCTGAATCAACCTCCGAGGCGCCGCCCCAAGCTGCACCCGAAGGCCCGCAAGTCGATGCCGGCTTTCCTGTCGTGCATGGCGCGTGGATGCGCGTGACGGCGGTGGGCCGTCAGCTCGCGTGGCTTGAATTGAATGCCGGCGAGGCCGAGCGAGAGAGCATGCGCTTGCTTCAGAACGCGCTCGAAGAGCACGTGCCGGATGTGCTGCTCGTGCTTGTGCGCGCCGAGGATGTGGAGGGTGATCTCGCGCTCGTGATCGAGTCGCTCAAGGGCCTTCACGCGCTCATCGAGAGCAAGGTCGGCGCGGCCTCGATGCCAAGGCTCGTGCCCGTCGTCTCGTGTGCCGATCTGCTTGTAAAGCCTGCCGAATTCGCGTTGCCTCCCTATCCCGCAGATGTGCTCGCGCAGCTCGAGCGGGCCACCTTGCGCGTGCGCCTCGCGCTCTCACAGGCGGGCCTTCCTTTCGGCTCGATCGAGCGCGCGATTCCCTGCACGGCGACACACGACCTCGCACGTCGTTGGAACATCGAGGAGGTCGCGGACGCCATCTTCGCGAAGCTCCCCGCATCCACGCATGTCGAAGGCGTGCGGGCACTTCCCGTCTCGCTCAAGCACGTGCGCAACACGGCGATGTCGATCGTGTCTCATTGCTCCGCCATCGCCGTGACGATTGGCCTCGCGCCCATCCCCTTCTCTGACTCGTTCATTCTCTTGCCGCTGCAGGGCCTGATGGTGACGGCCGTTGCGTATTCGGCAGGTCAGCCCTGGGACAAGCGTGCAGGCCTCGAATGGCTCGGCTCGGTGGGCATCATGGGCGGCGCTGCGTTCGGCATGCGCTGGGGTGCGCAGCAACTCGTGAAGCTCGTGCCAGGCGCTGGAACACTGGTCTCCGCGTCCGTTGCGGGTGCGGGCACGCTTGCGCTGGGCAAGAGCGCGGTGAGCTACTTCGTCGAGGGTGCGGGGCGGCGTACTCGGGTCGCTTGATCAGAGCTGGCCAAGCGCGCGGTAGCCCTTCACGGCCTCGCACGTGATCGCCTCCAGCGACGTCTCTGCAACCCAACCCGTATCGCGCGTTAGCCGCGCGCTCGTGCAGACAAACGAGGGGGCAGTCATCTGCTCGTACTGCTTCCGATCGAGCTGGTTCTTGAAGCCCAAGAGGGACGACGCTGCCGTCGCTGCGTGCATCAACCCGCGCAGGACGACGTGCGGCACGGGCACCACGCGAAGGCCGCGCTTGGTGTTCGGCGCGAGCGCGTGTGCCATCGCGAAGAGCAGCGTGCGGTTGGTGATCGGCCGCTCGTTCGTGACGTAGTAGGTGCGGTGCGCATCCGATGCATCCATGGCCATCACGAGAATCGCGCGTGCGAGGTCACGGGCGGCGATGAAGCTGAGCCTCTGCGGTGGCCCCGAGGGCAAGAAGGCAATGCGTGAAGCCGCCATCTTGTAGAGCGTCAGCGTCGCTGGGTCGCCCGCACCCAGCACGATCGGAGGACGAAAGGAGGTCGTCGGAAAAGGCTGCGCGCGCATGAGCTTTTCCGCATTCGCCTTCGCCTGCCCGTAGGGGTCGATCGGCATGACGTCATCGTCTTCCGTGTGTGGCGCCTCGTGGTGATTCGGGCCCGCCGCTGCGAGCGAAGAAGCGAAGAGCACACGCTTTGGCTGCCAGCGCTGTCTTCGCAGCGCATCGAGCAAATCCTTCACAGCGTCGAAGTTGATCGCCGCGTACTCCGCTTCGTTCTTCCCCGCGATCACCGCCGCGAGGTGCACCACGACATCGACCTCGGGAAGCACAAGCGACGCATCCTGAAAGAGCGAGAGGTCGCCGCGAAGCACCTCCACGCGCGAGGCGATGTCGGCATCGAGCCTCTTGGGGTCGCGCACCAAGCACACGAGCTGATGGCCCTCCTGAAGCAGCAGCGTAGTCAGGTGCTTGCCGATGAAGCCGGTGGCGCCCGTGATCAGAAACCTCAATGGAGCATTCATTGTCACGCATTCTCCTTCTGCTTCGCGCGCTTTGGAACGCCTCGTGTGATTGGACGATCGCCTTGCGATGCGCCGCTGAGTTCCTACTCCACGCGCAATCTCCTGCTTCAGATCGCGCGACCCTTGAACTGGCTCGCATGCAGGTGCGCATAGACGCCGCCTTGATCGAGAAGCTCCTGATGCGAGCCGTGCTCGACGATGCGACCTGCATCGATCACGAGCACCTGATCCGCATCGCGAATCGTGCTCAGGCGGTGCGCAATCACAAAGCTCGTGCGGCCCTTCATCAGCCTCAAGAGGGAGGCCTGGATGCGCAGCTCGGTGCGCGTATCGACACTGCTCGTGGCCTCATCGAGGATGAGAATGGCAGGGTCCGCAAGGAGCGTCCGCGCGATGGCGAGGAGCTGCCTTTGTCCCTGGCTCAAGTTGCTCGCGCGCTCGGAGAGTACCGTCTGATAGCCCTCTGGAAGCTGCCGAATGAAGTGATCTGCATCGGCCATCTTCGAGGCCTCGATCACCTCTTCATCCGTCGCATCGAGGCGCCCGTAGCGAAGGTTCTCCAACACCGTGGTGTTGAAGAGCACCGTGTCCTGCAAGACGAGCCCAAGCTTCCTGCGGAGGTCGTCCTTCTTCAATTCGCGAATGTCGATGCCGTCGATGGCGATGGTGCCTTGATCGATCTCGTAGAATCGCGTCAGCAGGTTGATGATCGTCGTCTTGCCCGCGCCGGTGGGGCCGACGAGCGCGATCATCTGGCCGGCCTCCGCGTGAAGCGACATGTCGTCGATCGTCTTCTGCCCCTTCGTGTAGCCAAACGTGACGTGGTCGAAGGTCACATCACCGCGCACCGCTTCGAGTGAGCGCGCACGTGGCCCATCGTCCACCTCGCGCGGGGTATCGAGGATCTCGAAGACACGCTCCGCACCAGCCAGGGCGCCCTGCAGCGTGTTGTAGAGGTTCGAGAGCTGACGAAGCGGCTGCACGAAGTTCTGCCCGTAGTGGAGAAAGGTCGCGATCGTTCCGACGCTCGCCAGGCCCTGCAGCGCGAGCCAACCGCCGAGACCTGCAAGGACGATCACAAAGAGGTTCCCGAGCACCGTCGTGAGCGGCATCAGCAAGAGCGCATAGGTGTTGGCCGACACCCCTGCTTCATAGACGGCTTCGTTTTCGGCCCGAAACGCGGCCATCACGGCATCTTTGCGGTGAAAGACGGTGACGATCTTCTGGCCCGAGATGGCCTCTTCCATCACGCCGTTCAAGCGCCCGAGATGCTTCTGCAGGCCTTGAAAACCGCGTCGCGTGAAGACGGCGACGTAGCGGGTGAAGAGGAGCATCAGCGGCACGACAAAGAGCGATGCCAGGGCGAGCCAGCGGTCGAGCACAAACATCGCGACGAGGATGCCGACCATCGAGAGCACGCTCGCCAAGAGCGCCGTGACGTTTTGTGCGACGGCTTGGTTGATCGCGTCGATGTCGTTCGTCAGACGGCTCATCAACTCGCCCGCGGTGTTGCGCTCGAAGAACGACATCGGCAGGCGCTGCACGTGCTGAAAGAGGTCTTGCCGCAGCTGCCTCAACGCGCGCTGCGAGATGCCCGCCATGAGGCGGCTCGTGCCTGCATCGACGAGGTTCACCACCAGAAAGGCGGTGAGCATGAGGAGCGCAATGCGCATCAGGCCCGAGGTGTCGTGGTGCGCGATGAAGCGATCGAGCGCGACGCCCATCAGATAGGGGCCGACGAGCGCGAGCGTTGTGTAGACGACGATGCCGATGAGCACGAAGGAGAGGCGCACGCGAAAAGGCCCGAAATACAGGCCCAAACGGCTCAACGTGCCGCGTGCATTCTTCGGACGCGCAAGGCTCCCCATGCCTCCGATGCGAGGCCCACTCGGCCCCGCGGGTGAAGCAGTAGGAGAAGTCGCAGGCGAACTCATGCGCGCACCTGCTCGGGGATCGCACCAAGCTGTGAATCGTAGATCTCGCGGTAGTCGCTCGAGCTCGTCATCAACTCGGCGTGCGTGCCCTTCGCAACGATGCGCCCTTTGTCGAGCACGACGATCGTGTCCGCATCGAGGACGGTGCTGATGCGCTGCGCGACGAGGAAGGTGGTGCGCAGGTGTTTGTCCTCGGCGAGCGCGGCTTGGATCTTCGACTCGGTCTCCACATCCACGGCGCTTGTGCTGTCGTCGAGGATGAGAATGCGCGGGTTCACGAGGAGCGCACGTGCGATCGCGATGCGCTGCTTCTGCCCGCCCGAGAAGTTCGCCCCGCGTTGCTCCACACGGCTCTCGTAACCCAGCGGCAACTTGCGGATGAACTCATCCGCTTGGGCTGCGCGCGCCGCACGCTGCACGTCCTCATCGCTCGCCTCCGGGCGGCCATAACGAATGTTGTCGCGCACCGTTCCGGAGAAGAGCCAAGACTCCTGCGGCACGAGGCCCACGCACGCGATGAGCGAGCGCTGCGTCACCTGGCGAACATCGATCGCGCCCACGCGCACGACGCCAGAGGTCACGTCGTAGAAGCGCGGGATCAAGCTCACGAGCGTGCTCTTGCCCGCCCCCGTCGAGCCGAGAATCGCGATGGTTTTGCCGGGTTCTGCGGCGAGTGTGACCGCATGGAGCACGGCATCGGCGCTCACATCGCCATAGCGGAACGAGACGCCCTCCATCGCCACCTCGGGCAACGCCTCGGCTGCGAGCTCCACGGCTTCTGGGGCATCCACGACATCCGGAACACTCGTGAAGATCTCCTCCAAGCGCACGAGCGAGGCCAAGCCCGCTGCCCAGGTATTGGAGAGCATCGTCATCATGATGAGCGGCGACATCGTGGCGAGGAGGTAGTTCGAAAAGGCCACCACTTGCCCCAGCGAGAGCGTGCCCTGAATGGACTGAAATCCCCCGTAGCCGATCACGAGAACGATGCCGAGGTTGATGCACATCGTGAGCGCGGGAGACATCGACGAGACGAACTGCATCGTCTCGATCGAGCACATCATCATCGCCTCATTCGCGACCTCAAAGCGCTCGCTCTCGTAGTCCGCACGCACCAGCGCTTTGACCAAGCGCGCCCCCGCGATGTTCTCGTGCAGCACACCGTTCACCCCATCGAGCGCCTGCTGCACACGCCTGAAGAGAGGCTCCATGCGGACGACGAAGAAGGCGATGAGAAGGCCCGTCAGGAGCAGGAGCGGAAGGATCGCCAGCGCGAGTGTGCGGCTCGTGATGAACATCAACGTGACGCTTCCGATCATCAGGAGGGGTGCGCGTGTGCCGATGCGCAGCGAGACCTGCGTGAGCACCTTCACGGCCGAGACATCGCTCGTCAGGCGTGAGAGCAACTGGCCCGTCTTCTGCCGATCGAGATTGCCGAACGAATAGCCCTGAATTTTCAGGAAGAGCGCCTCGCGCAGATCACGCGCAACGCCCTCACCCACGCGCACCGAGAGCACCGAGTTGGCGATGGCGCCGAGCAAGCTGAGCACCGAGATGCCGAGCATGATGAGCGAGGTCTGCAGCACCACGCTCGCATCGTGCGCCGCGATCCCATCGTCGATGATGCGCTGAATGAGTCGCGGAATCGCGAGGTCCATCGCCACCAGCACCGTGAGCATCACGAGCGCAAGAAGGGCGAGCCGCGCATAGGGCCGCACGAATCCAAGCCATCGATGAAGGTTGCGCATCGGGCAGCGTAGTACGCGGGTCCGCGCAGGCCCTCACAACACGCGCTTGCTGGCTCCAGCGTGCTCGTCCACTGTCCGCGCCCATGTCCGCCCCCATCGCTTGTCCCGTGTGTTCCCTTGAAGATGTTGTGCGCGCCAAAGACCACTACGAGTGCGTCACCTGCGGCCATGAGTGGCCCCTCGAAGAGGTGCAGGAGGTCGATGCGCCGCGCATCGTCAAAGACGCCAACGGCAACGTGCTCGTGACGGGCGACGACGTCGTGCTCATCAAGGACCTCAAGCTTGGAGGCAGCTCCACCACGCTCAAGGGCGGCACCAAGGTGAAGAAGATCCGCATCGTCGATGGTGACCACGAGGTGGACTGCAAAGTCGACGGGATGAGCGTGATGCTCAGGGCCTGTTACCTGAAGAAGGCCTGAGACGGCGCACCCTCATTTCTCCTGAAAAAACGACCAAAGCGAGGCTGTTACCACGTGGTAACGACCTCGCTTTTGTGCTTTGGAGCCACCGTCGGTTGCGTAACTGGATATGATGAAAATCATATCGACGTAGTGCGGTGAAGTTCACTTCGGGCATCCTTCGGCGATGCACTTTCTCCACACCATGCTCCGCGTGCGCGACCTTGATCTCGCGCTTGATTTCTTCTGCACCAAGCTCGGCCTCGTGGAGCTGCGTAGGCGTGCCTCGCCCGAGGGTCGCTTCACGCTCGTCTTTCTCGGAACGGGCGCCGAGGGCGATACGAGCGAGATCGAGCTCACCCACAACTGGGATGAGCAAGAGCCCTACGCGACCGGCCGCTTCTTCGGCCATCTCGCCTACGAGGTGGACGACATCTACGCCCTCTGTGCGCATCTGATGAAGCAGGGCGTCGTCATACGTCGCCCGCCCCGCGATGGCCGCATGGCGTTCATCCAATCCCCCGACGGACACTCCGTGGAGCTTCTTCAGAAGGGCGCAGCGAAGGCGCCTGAGGAGCCCTGGAAGTCGATGGCGAATACGGGCACTTGGTAGCCCGCGCGTCATGCCCATCGACCTCGCTCAACGTCTCGGTTCCCAGGAGGACATGAGCGGTCTCGAAGACTTCGTTGCGGCGTGCTTGTGCGCGGCTGGCGTCTGGAACTCGCCGCGCGTTTCGGACGGACTCTCCTCGTCGCGGGCCCTCGTGAATACGCCTGATTGCGTTCAGCTCTGCGGTCGCATCTACGAGATCGAGGACCAGAAGCTGCACCCGTTCTTCCTCAGCGTGACGCGCGACGCCGAGCGCGTTCGCTGGGAGCTGCGATATGATTTTATTCATATCAAGCGCCTTCACGTCGAGCTCTGCGAACACTACGGCAAGGATGTCTGGGTACACATCGCCGAGGGCGTTGCAGAGCTCGATGGAGAGAGGCTTGTGCCTACGCTTGCCATGCCGAGCTTGTGATCAACTCGCCCATGGGAGCGTCGCCATGAAGACGGTCGTCGCCGCAAAGATGAGCGCGCCCAGGCCAAAGAAGGGCCAG
Source organism: Sandaracinaceae bacterium (assembly GCA_044373065.1). GTDB lineage: Bacteria > Myxococcota_A > Polyangia > Polyangiales > Sandaracinaceae > JAFLCL01. The sequence continues at coordinate 6,315 of JBILQT010000146.1, read as the reverse complement.
CGTGCACGCGACTTGAAGACGAGCCCAAGGCCCGCGAAGAAGAGCGCGACGGTGTAGTAGACGCCGGCCAGATCAAACGCATCGCCGTTGTTGTTCGCTGTCTGTCCGACCTCAAAGCGCGCATCGGCCGCTTCGAACTGTGCGAGTGGCTCGGTGAAGAGATCATCCGAGTAGCTGCTGTCCTCGTCGCTGAGCTCAATGTCCAAGCTGTCCCAGAGCAGCTCTTCGGGGAGCATGTTGGCCATCGCCGCATCCACCTCGGCCTCGCCTGAGCTCTCCGCCGATGCGACCTCTGCAGGCGCTTCCACGGCGACCTCGCCCTCTACAGCGGCATCCTCCTCGGCCACGCCTTCGACCGTTTCCTCCTCGACGGCTTCGCCTTCGACGGCCGGCTCCTCCTCGACCGCTGCCTCTTCGACCGCTGCCTCTTCGACCGCTGCCTCCTCGACCGCTGCGGGCGCTGCGGCTGCTGGCGCGGCTGCACTGGCCTCCTCGCCCTCCGCGCTCTCCGTCCGCTCCTCAGTCCACATCGCCTCAGGGAGACCCAGCGCCTTCATCGCCTGCCACGTGAGCTGCTGCGTGTAGAGGTAGCTGACCATGCGCAGCTTCCGCTGCTCGTCTTGCTCCGTCTCGGCCTCGGCTGCTTCGATGAGCAACTGCTTGGCTTGCGCGAAGACCGCGTAGTCCGCGTTCTGATAGGAGACTGCCTCTGCGTAATCACGTGAGGCGATCGTCGTCAGCGTGTTCGACTGACTGAACGCCTCGAGCTGCCTTCCGCCCCACTGCCCCGACTGCAGGCTCGCGAGCGCTGCGCCAATCGCAGCGAGGCCGAGGAGGAATGCAGTCATCGCCTCGAAGGTGTCCGTCTTGGGCTCCTCCGCGGATGCTGTCTTGGGGTCGGGCTTCTCATCGCTCTTGGCTTCCATGCAGGCTCCTCACGCTCATGGCCACGAGCGAAGTGCCCGCCGCCCAAGTCGCAACACAGGCTCTCATGCATGCACGCGGCGGGGGTGCTCGTTTCGCCAACGTTGCGTTCGAGGATTCGCGTGTCTGCTACCTTGGAGAACGCATGTACCGAACGCCGTCTCCGCCGCCGCCGCCGAAGAGAGACCTCACCAAGGTCGTCACCTACGTGCTGGTCTCGGTGCTCCTTCCGATCGCAATCTTCGGTTGCTTCGTGTGGTTCGTCGTTGGGATGTGCGGGCGCTGGCACTGACGTGTATTCCGACTGGGGCGCGAGCAACTTTTTCTGGCAGCACCGCGTGGCGTTCGGGGTGCTCTTCTTCGTGTTCGTCAGCATCGATCTGATCGCCACGACGCTGCGCACGCAGAAGCCCGTGGGCAACACCATCGTGCTCGTGAACGGCTCGATCTGGCTCGGCGAGTTGGTGATCCGTCGCGGCTCATTCGCCTTGCGATTGGGGATCTTTGCGATGCTGGCTGCGTGGGCTCCGATGCATATCGCGCCCTCCATCGTGAGCGTTGTCGTCGCCTACCTTGCCGTCGATTTCATCTACTACTGGAAGCATCGTTTTTACCACGAGACACGCATCGGCTGGGCGCTCCACACGACGCACCACTCGAGTCGCTCCATCACCGCGCTCGCTGCAATTCGTCTCAGTTGGTTTGAGGCTGCGCTCGACTATCTCTTCTTCTTGCCTCTCGCCCTTCTGGGCTTCGAGCCGCTGCTTCTCTTCGCACTGATCGAGGCCAACGGCGCCTATCAGTTCTGGCTTCATACCGAGATGGTCGGACGCCTGCGTTGGCTCGATCCGTGGCTCAACACGCCACACAACCATCGTCGTCATCACAGCCTCGATGTGCATCAGAGCGCGAGCAACTACGGCTCCACGTTGATGATCTGGGATCACCTCTTTGGCACCTACCGCACAGGTGAGAGTCATCGCGGGCCCTACGGCGTTGAGGGCATTCGCGAGTCGATCAACCCGCTCTATCTGCAGTTCGCTGGGCTGATGCGGCTTCGAAAGCGAAGAGACCCAGCATCCATCCCGCCATCAGAAGACAAGCCCACTGCGCCACATTGATGTGGAGGAATTGCGTGTGCTCATCGCCGCGCACGAACTCGACCAGAAAGCGCAGTGCCGCGTAGCCGATGAAGTAGTAGCGAAAGAGATGGCCCGCAGGCCTTGGCGCTTTGCGAATGAGAAAGAGCACCAGCGCGAGCACGAGCAAGAGCGCGGCCTCGTAGAGCGGCGCTGGGTGTCGCCAGGCACCGTGGTTCCACACGGCGCAGGGAAGACCAGTCTCGGTGCCGTAGCAACATCCGGCGACGAAACAGCCGACGCGCCCAATCGCCTGGGCGACAGGAAGCGAGATGGCCCAGCCATCGCCCGTGGAGAAGCGAACGCCCGCGAGCTTCTTCGTTAGCTCGCCTCCGAGGTAACCGCCGATGAGCGCGCCGATGACGGTCTTGCCGTCGAAGCTCCACCAGAACGCAGCCTCGAAGAACGACGCCGGAGGCACAAAAAGAATGAGCCCGAGCTTGCTCCCGAGGACTGCGCCAAAGAGGCTGCCGAGCCCAACGACGCCATGTCGTGGATGCTTGGTGTAGCCAAGGCGTGCGAGCTCTTTGCGACGGATGAACCAGCCCACCAAGAGCGCCAGCGCGACGCACGCCGAGTAACGAAGCTCGCTTGCGTAGTCGTGCACGCAGCGTTCTCTCTCGCTCAGATCACGGGCAGCGAGCGCGCCTTGGTAGGCGACGGACGCGTGCGCTCGCGAATCGGGTTGAGCACCGTCTGCTCAAGGTCGTCGCGATAGAAGAGGTTGTAGGCGTCGAAGGGGATCATCCGCTTTCCATCGCGATGCGCGACGTGCACGCAGCTCTTGCGGATGGAGCGTAGGTCGATCGTGTGGCGATCCAAAAACTGCATGATGATCACGCGAAAGACGCGGTCGTAGGTGAGGTTCGGATGCGAGTTCACCTGGGGGAGGCAGCAGAGCAAATCACGCAGCGCGACGCCTGCGCCCTCGGGGCCATGTCCGGTGGAGAACGCACGGAAGACGCTCTTCACGGCGGCCTCGATGAAGACTTTGTCGCCCTCGTAGATGATGGTGTTCTTGCCCGCGTTGATCAGCACATCCGCGGGGACGTACCGCGTGAGCGGCTCAAGCTTGTCGAAGTGTTCGCCCTCGCCGCGCACGGCGTACGCCATCGCAACCGAGTCGGGATGACAGGGCACAGGCACGATGTCGGAGGGCGTGAGCGTGGGGAACTGCTCGTAGATGCGGCGACGCACCTCAGAGAGCGTGAGGCGATGCTCAAGCGCGCGAAAATCCTCGTTGCGACCCGAGTCGTGCACGGGCTGAAACGTCACACCGCGCACACATCGCTGGGCCTGCGCGAAGCGAAGAATCTCGCCCACCTCGTTCTCGTTCACGCCGCGCTGGAGGGTGACGACGAGTGTGGTCGCGAGGTTCAGCTCGTTGAGGGTGCGAAGCGCCTCAAGCTTGAGCGCGAGGAGGTCTGCGCCGCGCAGGGTGCGAATCGCCTCCTCGTTGAAGCCATCGAACTGAAGGTAGAGCTCGAAGGCCGGTGCATAGGTTGCGAGCCGCTCGGCGAAGGCTCTGTCACGCGCGATGCGAATGCCATTCGTGTTCACCATCAGATGGCGAATGGGGCGCTTTCTGCACTCATCGAGCACGTCGAAGAATTCGGGATGCAGCGTGGGCTCGCCGCCCGAGACCTGCACGACATCGGCCGTGCCCTCGTTGTGCACGATGCGATCGAGCATCGCGCGGATGTTCTCCATCGAGCGATGCGTGAGCCGCTCTGGCCCCGAGGAGGCGAAGCAGGTGGGGCAACGCAGGTTGCAGTGGTCGGTGATCTCAAGGACCGAGACACAGCCGTGCTGCTCGTGATCGGGGCAGATACCGCAGTCGTAGGGGCAGCCGTACTCCGCTTGCGTGTTGTATTTCTCGACCTGCTCAGGAGGCTTGAGGAAGAGCTCGCGGCACATGCGGAAGTACGCGACGTCGTCGGAGAGCAGCACGCGCTCGGTGCCGTGCTCCAGGCAGCGCTTCCACAGGTAGACCTTGTCATCCTCGATGAGCTCTTTGGCATCGCAGGTGACGAGGCAGGTGCTGCAGAGCGCGCGCGTGGCGCCGTAGAAGAGGTAGGGGCGTTCGCGTCGCGACATTGCGTGAAGCTAGCCCAGAAGGCCTCATCGTCGCCTCATCCGACGACATCGTCGCCTCATCCGACGACATCGTCGCCTCATCCGACGACATCGTCGCTCACTTCTCCGTCGAGCTCTCTGCTTCATCCGCGCTCTCGGCTGCCTCCGAGCCAGGCGCAGTGAGGAGCAGGCGTCCGAGCACCAGGCTGAGCATCGCTGCAACGCCGCTCGCGAGGAGCACGCCGAGCTTTGCCGCACTGAGAAGAACGGCGTCCTCGAAGGCGAGCGGGGCGATGAACAAGGCCATCGTGAAGCCGATGCCTGCCACGACGCCGAGCACGAGGATGTGTCGCATCGTCATGCCGTGCGGGAGCTTCGCGATGCCGAGTCGCAGCGTAATGGCGCTTGCGATCAAGATGCCGAGGGGCTTGCCGATCAGCAGTCCAACGGTCACTGCGATGCCCACCGTCCATGCATTCTCGGTGAGTGCACTGCCTTCGATGTGCACACCTGCGTTGGCCAACGCGAAGAGCGGCATGATGCCGAACGCGACCCAGGGGTGAAGCGTCTCGATCAGGCTCTCGGCTGGCGAGAGTGCCTCTCGACGCGCCTCATTCACGTGGTGAAGCACAGTGGCGAGCGCATGCGTAGAGAGTGCGTCGGTGGGTGTTCTCGAGAGGATGTCGAGGTCTTCGCGCACACCGCGGATGAAGCCCTCGGGGCCGAGCCAGGCGCGCACAGGCGTCATCAAGCCAAGGATCACGCCGGCGATGGTGGGGTGCACTCCAGCGCTGTAGATGCCTGCCCAGATCACGACGCCGGGCACGACATAGGCGAGCTTGTTGCGCACACCAAAACGCTGCATCGCAAGGATTGCGACGATGCCGAGGGCCGCGAGGATGAAACCAGTCAGCGCGATCCCGGATGCGTAGAAAATCGCGATCACAAGGATCGCGCCGAGGTCATCGATCACCGCGAGGGCGAGCAAGAGCACACGCAACGCAGCGGGCACGCGCTTGCCGAGGAGCGTGAGAATGCCGACCGCGAACGCGATGTCGGTCGCCATCGGGACGCCCCATCCCGAGTGTGTCTCGGGGGCATTCGCAAACACGAGATAGAGCCCGGCGGGCACCACCATTCCGCCCAACGCCGCTGCCATCGGGAGTGCGGCCCTGCGCCACTCGGAGAGCTCGCCGTGGTGCACCTCGCGCCGGATTTCCATGCCGACGACGAAGAAGAAAATCACCATCAGCCCGTCGTTGACGACCCACTCGAGCGGCCGCTCGAATGCAAGATCGCCCACACGAATCCCCATCGGCGTATGCCAAAGATGCGTGTAGCTCGCGCGCCAGGGCGAGTTCGCCCAGAGGAGCGCGATGGCTGCGGAGACGAGCAGAAGAATGCCGCTCGCCGCTTCGATGTGAAGGAAGCGGTCGAGCGGACGACGCGCGACGCGCGCCAGTCGAAGAAGCGGCTCCCAGGCCTCGGGTGGAGACAACGGAAGAGGGCGCGTGCCCGTGTTGGGCACATTCGAATCGGTGGGGTTTTGCATGCGCTTTCTCAGCCGACCGAGGTCAGCGGAGATGGCGGCCCGACCATCCGTAGTCCTGCAGCTCCGAGCACCGCACCCTTATCGATATGTGAACAATCAATGTGGCATCGCCAGGAGAGCGAGGCCACTCCGATCGAACCTGGCGCTTAGAAGCGTGCGCCGAAATCGAGCACGTGCTGCACGTGGTAGCGGCTGGCCGAGGTGTCGATGTCGAGCTCGACCGTGTAGCCGATCATGAAGGGGCCCATGTCGACGTTGAGCACGAGCATGGGGCGTACGGCCCAGCGCTGACGTTCGACATCGCTGATGCGCAGGATGGGCATCGCCCCTGTATTGTCGATGAGGCCCGAGCGCGTGCGCGTGTGAAGGCTCGTGACCGATGCGCCTGCGCCAAGCTCGAAGTGAAAGCCCATGCCGGGCGCGAGCGTAATGAGCTGACGCCAGCCGACGTACGCGTCTCCGCGATAGCGACGCTGACCGACGGAGAGCACCTCGCTGCCGGAGGGCGAATCCTCCTGCATGAGGAAGTGAAAGCGCCCTGCGACAACAAACGAATCGAAGACATTGAGGCCGACCAAACCGTAGAGGCCGTAGGGCATGCCGGGGTCTTCATTTGCCGCACCG
>JBILQT010000480.1:0-4134 GCA_044373065.1 Sandaracinaceae bacterium | reverse complement strand
ACGACGCCGAAGATCAAAGCGCGCCTCGTACTCACCGGAGGGCGCAGCGAGCTGCATCGGTTGCGAGAGCCGAACGATGGGCGCGGACTCGCGACCCGAAGAAGAAGCGTTCGAACGCGTGAGCTTCGCGCCGATCAGAATGCGCACGCGCAGCGCATTGCCCTCTTCACTGCGCGCCGTGATCGTCGCGCCTGCGCTTCGACACCAAGCCTCCACATCTGCGGCGAAGGCTGGGTCGTCCGCGACAATCTCGACCTCGCTCGAGGGGTGCTGTCGCGCGTGGCGCGCAAGTGCGAGCACGGGCTCGGGGCATTGCTTTCCGCGACAGTCGAGCGAGGCAGGCGCAGCGGGCGCACTCGCGACGATGCGCTCCGAGGCCTGCGACGCCGACTTGCGAACACCCACGTCGACCGTCGCACGCAGGGCCTGCCCCTCCTCCTGAAGCGAGACAAGCGTGGCGCCCGCCGAGCGGCACCAAGCTGCAACATCTACGCGGAAGGCCGGGTCATCGGCGAGCACTTCGATGCGTCCAGAGTTGGAACGGGCAAAGCGTGCGAGGGCGAGCACGGGCTCCGGGCAGAGCTTGCCGCGGCAGTCGAGCGGCGCTGGCTTCCACGCTGGCTGTGCGGGCGCCGCGACAGCCTCCGCGACGGGTGCAGGCTTGGGCACGGGGACCTTGCTCTTCACCGCGATGAGCGCGCGATGGCCTCCGCCGATCACAGGCTCAAGCTTGGTGAGCGAGGCATTCGCGCTTCGGCACCAACTCTCGATGTCCATCGGAAACGCGTCGTCGTCCGCGAGGATCTCCAGGGTGCCGCCCACCGCATTGCTGAGGGCACGCGCAGCGCGCGCAGTGCGGAGAACAGGCTCGGGGCAAGAGAGGCCACGGCAGTCGATCGTGTTCGCAATGTTCATGAAACCCTCACTCCTGGGCTCGATTTCGAGCGCACCGAGCGCACGAACGCAGCCTCGAGATCTTCAACAAAGGAGGCACCTTCGGGCAGCACGCCCTCGGCCCAAAGAAGACGCAACGTCAGCGCGAGCTTCTCGACGTTGCGCATGCCTGCGCGCACCGAAAGCTGCTCGACCCGCTCGCACAACGAGGTCGGATCCATCCCGCGCGCAAGGCAGTCATCCAGCTCCAAGAGGAGCGACGGCATGCCACCGATGTAGTCCGTGTACGCAGCGCGCGCCTCGGGGTTGCTCTGGACATGCGAGGGGCGCGTGATCGGCAGCGGCGTGACCCAGGAGGTTCGCCCGCCCTCCAACCGCTCACCCAGCTCTGCGAGTCGATATGCACCGCCCGGCAAGCGCACGCGCGCATCGAAGGGCACGTCATCCCACGACACATTGCCCACGCCGGAGGCGACCACCATCAGCGGCGTCTCCGGGAAGAACTCGCGGATGTGGGTGAACACCGCGCCGACCGAGGGCTTGGTGAGCGAGGCGCTCAGCAGAATCGCGGCGTACTTCTCATCACCGAGCGTCACACGTCGCGAGTCGGTCGCGACCACAACACGCACGCCGTAAGCACCCAGCGTCGCCGAGAGCGCCACGCCGAGCGGCCCCGCTGACTCCGGGTCGACCACCAAGACGGAGGGCGGTGGCGCGGGGACAAGGCCCGCCTCCAGTGCATCCAGCACCTCGCGCACACGCGCCAAGGGCGGACGCTTGGTGGGCGTCGGGTCGAGCAGATCTTGGATGAGCTGCGAGAGTGCCCTCGGGACATGCAGGTAGAGCGAGGACGCATCGGGGCCGCGCTCCCAGCCCTGAATCGCGTCCACGATTCTGCGCGACTCCTCGTTCGCAAAAAGCTCATGCCCCGTCGACGCCCACCAGAGCATCGCACCAAGCCCGAAGAGGTCGGAGGCTGGCGAGGTCTGCCCGAGGAATTGCTCGGGCGCAGAGTAGCCAGGCGTGCCCGCGACAAGCCCTGCATCGCCCTCGTTGAGCGCAGCGAGACCGAAGTCGAGCACACGCACCTGGAGGTCACCGTCGTGCCCCATCGCGAACATCACGTTGTTGGGCGAGAGGTCGCAGTGAACGACACCGTGGGCATGAAGCACCTCGATGACCGTCACGAGCTGCCGAAACGAAGTCGCGAGTTCAAGCAACGGGAGGGGCTTGCCCTGAAGGCGCGAGAGGCGACTTCGGAACGTCTCGCCGTCGATGAACTCCATCGCGAGCGCAGGCACTCCGTCACTGGTCTCGCCCACCGTGTAGACCGTGCACAGGCCGGGGTGTCGAATGCGCGTCGCAGCCCGCGCCTCCGCCGCGAAGCGAGCCTTCACTGCCTTACCGTTGGGCCCAGCGAGCAGCGACTTCCGCGCCACCTTCACCACCGCAAGACGCTCGGTGCCGAGCTGCTCAGCAAGGTAGGCAGAGCCAAACGCGCCCTCGCCCAACAGCCGAATGAGGCGGAAGCCTCCAAGCTCGATGTGTCCGGTGCGGCTCGCTTTGGCGTTCACCCGCCAGAAAGTGTGGTGAGGCGCCGAATGCGCAAGCGCCAGGGGCCTCTCAGCCCCCGTTCTAACTAAGCGTTTGCTAAGGCTTTTCTGATGTGCCGGGGCGTAAGTACCCACCCTTGGAAATGCGTCCGCACACGCGTTCTCGCCACGCATAACGGCATGCGCGAGGAGAACTCGCGTCGCGTCGAAAGAGCCGACCACACCCACGATCACGCCTGTTGCTTCGCCTCGTTCTGCACTGCTACCCACGCGCTCCATGACCGACGGAATCCGGACGAAGATGCGCACGAACGAGATGCTGCTCTGGCCCGTTGCCATCGGCGGCGCCGCGGGCGTGGGGACACTTGTCGTTGCTGCCCGCGCGCATCTCTCTGGCGACCTCGCGTTCATCATCGCGCCGCTCATCGGAACATGCGTTGGCTGGCTTGCCTCGAAGGTGCTGGGCGGGCGAATGGTCGATGAGCTGGAGGTCACCGACGAGGCGGTGCGCATCGGCAAGCGTTCGTTCTCACTCGTGGAGGGCGCAGCGCAGCTCAAGGGCCGCGAGGTGGAGGATTGGACCGTGACCCGAACGCTGAGCGCCATGCTCAACCGGAAGAAGGCCAAGCGCGCGGCCTTGCCAGTGCGAGACCTTCACGCGCTCCTCACCTACTTCGATCGCAATGACGGCCTGCGCGGCCAGCTGGAGGCCACTGCGTGGGGCATGGTCGACCAAGGCGAGAAGTCGGGCAGCAAGGGCCCCGAGCTGAAGGTCTGGGTGGCCGAGGGCCGCGTCGTGCGCGGTGAGTTCGTCGCGGTGCGAGGCCGAGTCACGCCCGACGCCGACGAGCTCGCGCCCGTCCCCGAAGACGCACCGTGCTACCTCGTGCCCACGCGCTTTGAGCTTCCAAGCCAAGGGCGCGCTTGGCTGAAGACCGATGTGGAGCGCGCCAAGCGGGCGGAGAGCTAGCCTCGCGTCGACAGCGCTACGGGTGCACGAACGAGAGGACCACAGGATCGCCTGGCATCGGCATGACCGAGCGATGCACGCGGAGCGTGGCCGCATCCGCCGCAGCATCTCCGTGCTCGGCACGCAGCAAGAGCGCCTCACGCGGACCGGAGGCGTCGATCCAACGTGCCACGTGATCGCTGCAATGCGGGTCGAGCGCGAGCAGGATGCGACCGTCACGCAGGTCGCGATTCTGGACCGCACCCGCGAGCACGATCTCTTCGCCGAAGACGACGACCCAGCGCGCACCAGGCATCACGCCGGTCTTGGGCCCCTCGTCAAAGGCCCAAGACAAGGCAGCCCCAGCGTGCTCGCGCGGGACCTTTCGCGCGCCCAGCTTTCGTGAAGCAGGGGCCGGTTGCGTAGCCTTGCGAAGCTCCCGCTTGGACGCGTCGTAGTCGTACTCACCGGCGCCCACATCCGGGTCGAGACCAAGCTCGGCGACCAGTTCATCGATGGCTTTCTTCTTGCGCGTTGCCATGCGGCCTCGGCTAGCACGCCCTCGTGCAGAGCACATCGTTCGAGCTCGACCATGAAGCTGACGCGTAGTTGACCCACGCACGCGCTCTCGCGACCATCCTCCGATGGGCCATGACGAGCACTTCCTGCGTCGCCTCGATCGCGTCTCCGATCACCACGTCGAGCTCTCGCTGACGCTCTATCGCGATCAAGATCTCC
>JBILQT010000479.1:0-4137 GCA_044373065.1 Sandaracinaceae bacterium | reverse complement strand
TCGCGGCCCCCGCGCTCACGATGAGCCTCCTCGCCGAAGAGAAGCGCTCCGGCACGCTCGAGATCCTCATCACGATGCCCCTTCGTGAGATCGAGGTCATCGGCGGCAAATACCTCGCTGCCATTGGCGTTCTCGGCGTCTTTCTCCTCTGCACCCTGCCGATTCCGCTCAGCGTCTCGACGCTTGGCGACCTCGATTGGGGTCCGGTCATGGCCGGCTACTTCGGCATCTTCCTCGAAGGCGCCGCGCTCATGGCGATCGGCCTCGCGGTCTCGTCGTTCACCAGCAGCCAGCTTGTCGCGCTCTTTGTGAGCCTCTTCATCAGCATGGTGCTCGTGATCCTCATCACGGCGCTCCTGCCCTTCGTCCCCACCAGTCTGACGTCGATCGCCGAGTGGCTCTCCTTCCAGAGGCACACCGAGGCGATGGCCCGCGGCGTCATCGATTCGCGTGACGTTTTCTTCTTCCTCTCGATCGCCGGCTTCGCCCTCATGGTGGCCTTCCGTGCGCTCGAAAGCCGCCGCTGGAGCTGAGCCATGGCGAACAACAACACGACATCCATTTCGTCCCGCGCGAGCAAGCAGCGCACGGAATCCCTCGGCTTCCTCTTCATCGCGACGGGCGTGCTCATCGCGCTGAACGTCCTTGGCGTCTTCACGTTCTTCCGCGCGGACGCGACCCAGAACCGCGCCTTCTCGCTCTCCGACGGCTCACGCCGCGCGGTCAGTGAGCTGGACGAGACGCTCACCATCACGGCGTACTTCTCGAACAACCTGCCGACGCCGTTCAACAGCACCGAGCGCTACGTCCGCGACATCCTCTCGGAGTACCAGGCAGCCGGTGGCGCACACGTCCAGGTGCGCTTCGTCAGCCCGAATACTGAGGAAGAGCGCACGGAAGCCAACGAGCGCGGCGTGCAGCTGGTGCAGCACCAGAACGTCGAGAGCAACGCGATGAGCGTGGTCGAGGGCTACCGCGGCCTCGTCTTCGAGTACCTCGGTGAGCGCCAGGCGATCCCGGTCATTCAGCCCAACACACAGGGCCTTGAGTACGACATCACGATGGCGATCAAGCGCCTCACGGGTGAGCGCGTCGCCATCGGCGTCCTCTCCGGCCACGAGGGCCCGACGCTCGCGGAAGGCCTCACGACGCTTCAGCGCATGCTTCCGCTCTACGAGCTTCGTGAGGTCAGCGCGAACGAGGAGATCAGCTCGGATGTCCGTGCGCTTCTCGTCATCGACCCCAAGACCGAGATCACCGACACGGAGCTTCGTCGCATCAATCAGTACGTGATGCGCGGCGGCTCGCTCGGCGTGTTCGGTGGCTCGATGAAGGTCGACGTCTCGACGGCGCCGGACCTCACGGCCACGCCCACGGGCGCGAACCTCAACACGCTGCTCCGCCCCTGGGGCATCGTGATGGGCGAGAACATCGTCGCGGACGCGCAGTGCGGCCAGGTCCCGCTCTCCGACCCGCGCTTTCAGGGCGCACGCATCCCCGTGCCCTACCCGCCCGCTCCGATCGTGAGCTTCACGGACGAGCAATCCTCGCATCCGGTGCTCTTCCGCTTGAACGCAACGCCGCTCTTCTTCACCTCGTCGATCGATACGACCGACGCGTTCAACGAGAACCACGGCACCGTCCTCATGCGCAGCTCGGGCGAGGAGAACTCCTGGCTCCTCACCGGCGAGAGCGTCGACGTTCACATCCGCGACCCACGCGAGTGGCGTTCAACGCTCGGCGGCGCATCGGGTCCCTTCCCGCTCGCCGTTGCACTTGAGGCGCGCCTTCCCAGCGCATTCGAGGGCGGCGAGATCGAGGCGCCCGCGCAGTCCGAGACGCCAGACACCGAGGACGACAACGAAGTGCGCGTCCTTGTGATCGGAACGGCCACGCCGCTTCGCGACGAGTTCCTCCCACAGGGCGACCGTGTCCCAGAGGCTGAGCTCGCAGGCGCAATGGCCTTCGCACTCAACGCGGTCGACTGGCTTGCCCAGGACTCGGACCTCATCGCCATCCGCGCCAAGACGATTGAGGAGCCACCCCTTGAGGTGCCGCAGTCGATCCGCACGGCGACTGACGAGGCGCTCGCAGCCCAGGAGACGGGCGACGAGGATGCATTCAACGAGGCGCGTGATCGCCGTGAGGCCGTTCTCACTGCGGAGAACTCGCGCAAGACACGGATGCAGGCCTTCAACATCCTCGGCGTCCCCGTCCTTCTCATCGTCTTCGGTGTTGTGCGTTGGCAGATGCGCAAGGCCAAGCGCGCGTCGCTCAAGGCCTGAGCCCTTAAGGTCATTGGAGTCACCATGGACTGGCAGAAAAATCGACTCTGGGTCGGACTCGTTGCGCTTCTCGTCACGGGCGGCGCGGCATTCATGGCGGTGAAGAGCGGAACGGGTGATTCACCCGCGACGTCCAGCGGCGTCAGCATGTCTGGCTTCCCCGAAGAGGTCGCGCGCGACACCATCACGACGCTGGAAATCACGCAGCCTGATCAGCCGACACTGCGTCTGGTACGCGGCGAAGGCGGATGGACACTCGCGGCGCCTGTCGAGGCGCGCGCAGATCAAACGTCGGTCGACACGGCGCTCGACAAGATTGCCGAACTTCATCTCGAGAGCATCGCGGCACGCAACGCCTCGCACCACGCCGAGCTTGAAGTCGACGCAGCGCAAGCGATCCATGTGGTCGCCCGCGGCGGTGACGACGTGCTCGCTGACCTTTGGGTTGGTGGCACGCGCAGCGGCAACACGGCCGTTCGCATTGGCGACGAAGACACCGTCGGCATGGTCAACGGCGCGATTCGCTTCGCGTTCGTGCGCGAGTTGAAAGACTGGCGGGACCGCACGATCACCGACGTCGACGCCGCGGAGGTGCGCGAAGTGGCTTGGCGCGGGCCGAACGGCACGTTCCGCTTCACGCGTCCTATGACGACACCTGCGGCCACCGAAGAGAACGCAAATCCAGAGCCCGCCCTGGGCGATTGGACCCTTGCCGAGGCTTCGTACATCCCCGCGGCACCTGCCGCCGACCCGGCAGCGGACCCCGCGGTCACTGCGCCAGCCGCACCAGCCGAGCCTGCCGTGCCGGTGACGACGATTGAGAACTTCCAGCCCACGAAGGTGCGCACGATGGTCTCAACGCTCGCCCGTCTTCGCGCGGCGGACTTCGCCGCAGCTGACGTAACGGCCGCCACGGCGGGCATCACGGACGCATCGCCAACCGTCACGCTGACCATCGGCGAGGGCGCGACGGCGACCACCACGACGCTTCACCTCGGCAACGCGAACGCGGAGCAGTTCTACGCAACGCGCGATGGCGACGACACGGTCTTCCTTGTGTCGAGCATGCACGCAAGCCGCATCAACCCGACCGTCACCGAGTTCCAACCCTCGGCAACCCCCGAGCCTCCGCCCGCCCCCGAGGGCGGCATGCCCGGTGGACTGCCACCCGACATCCAGATGGGTGGACCAGGTGGTGGCGAGATTCCGCCAGAAATCATGCGCCAGATTCAGCAGCAGCTTCAGCAGCAGGGCGCACATCCCTGAGCTGAGCTGAGCTGAGCGGAGCCAATCCCATGAAGCAGATGACCTCGGAGCGTTTCTCAATGACCGCCGCCGGGGTCATCGGCTTTTTGGGCGTCGCACTCGGCGCCTTTGGTGCGCATGGCCTACGCGCCATGATGAGCACGCTGCCGGACGGCGAGCAGCGCCTGGCCTGGTGGGAGACCGCGAGCCGCTACCAGCTCATTCACGCCCTCGCACTCGGGCTTGCGGCTTGGATGGCGACACGCGTCCAAGGTCGCGCGCCGAAGGCCGCCAGCATCGCCTTCATCGTCGGGACGCTGCTCTTCTCTGGCTCGCTCTACACGATGACGCTGACCGGCATTCGCGTGCTCGGCGCGGTCACGCCCTTTGGAGGCGTCGCTTTCTTGGTCGGCTGGGCCTCGCTCACCTACGCAGCTGCGCGAAGCCCTTCGCGCGACTAGCCGACATCGTGCAGGGATTCGATCGAACCCCGCACACGCACGACCTGCAGGGCATCGCCTCGCACCATCACCTCGGCCGCACGCGGGCGCGCGTTGTACTCGCTCGCCATCGCAGCACCGTAGGCGCCCGTTCCGCGCACCAAGAT
>JBILQT010000145.1:0-18223 GCA_044373065.1 Sandaracinaceae bacterium | reverse complement strand
GTGTTTCTTTCCCGCAACGGAAACCACCGCTTCAATCGCTTGGCACTGCATCACTGACGGTTTCCTGCCAGGAAACGCTCAACACGCTTCCCGCGAGGAAGCAGCAACTTCGGAGAATCCAGCCATGGCCTTTACGTGTGACGTTTGTAGCAAGGGGGCTCAGGCCGCCCACAAGGTGAGCCACTCGAACCGCAAATCCCGCAAGTGGCAGGAGCCGAACCTTCAGCCAGTTCACATCGTTGTGAATGGCACGCGCACGCATGCTCGCGTCTGCACGCGCTGCATCCGTTCGAACAAGATCGTGAAAGCCGCCTGATCGAACCGGATCAGACGCTCGAAGATGACGGTCCGGAGCCCGATGAGGCACCGACCGTCATTTTGACGTTTCGGGTTCCGAATGAACTCGATGGCCAGAGGCTCGATCGTTTCCTCGAGTGGCGCATCCCGCGCCTCGATCGAGAACGTGCGAGAGAGATCATTCTGGCCTGTGCGCGCACCGAAGATGGGCGCAGTCGCGAGCCTTGGGAGCGTGTGCGATCGGGCGAGACCGTGCGGCTTGAGCGTGAGCGCTTCAAGGAGCCAGACGCTCCGCGCACCTTCGGCATCCTCTACCAGGACGACTGTGTGCTGGTCGTGGACAAGCCCGCAGGCCTGCCCGTGCATCCGTCGGCGACCTACCACAACAACACGCTCACGGTGCTCTTGCGCGAGCGCTTTGGCGTGCCGACACCGCAGCTCGCGCATCGCCTCGACAAGGAGACGAGTGGCATCGTCGTCTGCGGTTTGCCTGGGCGCGATGATGCGGCGCTGAAGAAGCAGTTCGAGCAACGCACGATCAAAAAGACGTATCTCGCGGTCGTGCGCGGCGTGGTGGAGAAGGATGCGTTTCGCATCGATCTGCCCCTGCGACGTGCAACCTCCGGGTTGCATTTGTGCGTCGAGGGGCATCCCGATGGACAGGATGCGGTGACCGATGTCTTTGTGCTTGAGCGTCGCGCAGATCGCACCCTTGTGCGCCTAGAGCCGCTCACTGGGCGTCAGCATCAACTTCGCGTGCACATGGCCTCCGTCGGCCACCCGATGCTTGGGGACAAGCTCTACGGGCCGGGTGCGAAGGAGATCTTCTTGAGCATCGCGGAGAACGGGCTAACTGCGGACGGCCTTGCAACGCTGGGTCACACGCGCCACGCGCTTCACGCGAGCAAGCTTGAGTTCACGCATCCAAGGACGGGCGAGCGCTGCGTGGTGGAGTCACCGCTGCCGCCCGATCTCGTTGCGCTCTTGAGCGCGTGATGCCGCCTAGTTCTGTGTCTCGCGGATGATGATGCGGCGTCGATCCGTGTTGTCGCCGTGGCGTGCGTCGACCAGCGAGTTTACGCGACGAACGATGAGCTCCGATGCGGGCGACATATGCCAGCGCGCGACGCGTGGACTGTTCACATCCTCCTGCACCCATCGGAGGAAGAGTACGAAGCGGTTGTTGAGGATGCGTGTGTCGTTGCCGCGGACGGTGTCGAAGCCAGCATCCGACCGTGCACTGACAAGCACCATGTCCGCGTCGATCTGCCCGTAGCGAATGCTGTCCGAGTGTGCGGTGAGGCGAAACGTCTCGCGCCGCTCAAGGTCAGCGTCGGTGCGGATCGTCGTGATCGTCACGTAGCTCACAGCATCTGCTTGGCTCACGCGCTGATCGATCTCCTGCTCCCAAGTCTCCAGCCACGAGCCTTCGAGCAGCGCCGGATTGTCCACGTAGTCGATGCCGTTGTCATAGACCGCGGCCTGTGCAGCCGTGATCGGCCGTGCGACAAGCTCGGAGGAGGTTGAGCCACAGCCGCTTGCTGAAAGCGGGGCCGCGATCGCAAGGGCGAGTGCGAGTGAGTGTCCAAGCGTTCGAGCACGCGTCATGTTCGCCTCCGGTTCTGTTTCTCTCGGTTTTCCCTCGCGGGAAAAGTCTGTTGCGTCAATCAGGGCCGACGTTCGAACGCGTTACAGCTTGAGGCGCTCGGGGAGGTTGCGGTCCTGAGTGTGCGCGATGAAGTCCGCAAGCGCCGCCTCGTTGAGCGGGCCCCATGCGAGTCCATCGACACCCTCGATGAGCGGGACGTCGACGCGCAAGGTTGCAAGCACGCGGTAGAGCTTCGCGGCATCCAAGTGTTGCGTGAGCTGCTCTGCAAGCGCCTCCTTTCCGCGCAGCGCAAAGGGCCAGTCCTTCGCATCACGCGGTATGGACTCAATATGATTGTAATATGACAGCACGGCTGACGTGCCTTTTTCGCCCCAGCGTGGAACACCAGGAATGCCATCGGCCGTATCGCCCACAAGGGCGAGGTAATCGGGGATCGATGCGGGGCTCACGCCATGCTTGGCGCGCACGCCCTCGGCATCCATGGCGAGCTGCTTCTTGCGGTCCCACGCGACCACGCGCTTCCCTTGCACGCACTGGCAAAGGTCCTTGTCGGGCGAGGCGATCAGCACGCGTTCAACGCGGCTGTCTTGGGCCGTGCGATGCGCCATCGTGGCGAGCGCATCATCGGCTTCGAACTCCATCATCGACCAGGTCGTGAGGCCGATAGCGCGCGAGGCTTGTTCCGCGAGAGGGAACTGCGCGAGCAAGTTGGCGTCGATGCCAGCGCCGGTCTTGTAGCCTGCAAAGAGCTGATTGCGGAACGACTCGATCACCGTGTCGAAGGCCACGCCCACATGCGTCGCGCCCTCTGCGCGGAGCCGCCACATCGATCGCACGAACGCGCGGACTGCACCGACCTCGCGGCCATCTTCGGTCTTGACGGAGGGTGCCCCGAAGAAGCAGCGGAAGAGCTCGTAGGTGCCGTCGATGAGATGAACGTCCATGCGTTAGCGGCGCACGTTGCCACGATTCCCGATGATCGTGCGCTCGTTGTGAAGCGGATTGGTGAGGTCGATGCTCGGGGGTGCCGGAACACGCGCGGGCTTTCGCCTCATGCGCGCATCGACAGGCTTGGTGGCCGTCGCATCACGGCTCGCAGGGGCGTTCTGCCGGGACGAGGTTGGGCTCGGGCTGAAGCGGCTGAAGGGCGCGTCTTTGGGCAGCGCGCTCGCGATCAGATTCTTCCCGAAGTTGTCGTCGCCCTCGCGAATCGACACATCGACAACAAAGTCTTCCATCGCGCGAAGCTCACGCTCGATGTCGTCCTGAAAGATGCGTTTCATCAAGCCGGCCAGGCGCGTGCGTCGGTAGCCGGGGTTGTGCTTGCGCAAGAACGTGAGGAGTGCGTTGCGGAACTCAAGTGCGCTTTGGAAGCGGCCGGATCGCGAGCGGGACATCGCCATCTCGATGATCTTGGCGAGCTCTTCGGGGATGCCAGGAACAACCTCGCGGATGGGCTTCGGGGCGGCGTCTCGCACCGTGAAGATGAGATCAATTTCGTTGGGCGCGTCGAAGGCGGAGGTCTGCGAGACAAGCTCATAGAGCACAGAGCCCGCGCTGAAAATGTCGCTGCGCCAGTCGAGCCTTCGCCCAAAGGCCTGCTCGGGCGACATGTACTTCACCTTGCCCTTGATGACGCCGACCTTGGTCTCGATGCGATTGTGCGTCGCCTTCGCGATGCCGAAATCACAGAGCTTCACGACGCCGTCGTAGCCGACGAGCACGTTCGAAGGGCTGAAGTCGCGATGCACGATGCGCAGCGCCTCGCCTTGGCCGTCTCGCGCGACGTGCGCGTGATGAAGGCCTTCAAGGCAGCGAGCGATCACGTAGACGATGTCGTCGATCGGAACGGGTGCACCCAGCGAGCGGGCGCGCTCGACCACGGTGCGAAGGTCGCGGCCGTCGACATACTCCATCGCGATCAAGATCGACTCGTCGATCTCCACCAACTCGTAGACCTCGGCGACGTTCGGATGCCTCAGGTAGCTGACGACCTTGAACTCGTCCGTCAGCATGTCGATGAACGAGCGGTCCTCAAGAAAGTGCGGCAGGAGGCGCTTGATCGCGACGTCTCTTTTGTAGCCGTCGTCATCGAACGTGAACGCGCGATAGAGCTCGGCCATGCCGCCGAATGCGATGCGATACGTGAGGTGATAGCGACCAAGCCGCCGCGTTTGGCGCACGCTCGAATGCTACGCGTTGCCCTTCGTCGCGAGCAATCGTGATCGCATGTTGAGGGCGCGAATCCGCACGGCGCTTGGCGATGCTACATGGCCCCGCATGTCCACTTCGCCCAACGATTATCTTCGCGCGTTCTTGGAAGCCGCCAGAGAGCAGCTCGCAGTCTCGCAGCTCTCCACGGATGCAGAGGATCTGAAGACCTACGGTCGCGACTGGACGAAAGTGCATACGCCGGCGCCGTCCGCGGTGGTCTTTCCGAAGACGTCGGAGGAGGTGCAATCGCTCGTTCTACTCGCGCGCAAACATCACATCGCGCTTGTGCCCTCAGGCGGTCGAACGGGCCTTGCGGCAGGGGCTGTCGCGATGAACGGCGAGGTCGTTCTCTCGCTCGAAAAGATGCGGGGGAAGGGCGTTGTGGACGCGCGTGCGATGACGGTGGAAGTCGATGCCGGCGTGGTGACGGCCGATGTACATGCGCACTGCGAGGCGCATGATCTCACGTGGCCTGTCGACTTCGCGTCGAAGGGCTCGAGCACTGTGGGTGGCAACATCGCAACGAACGCGGGCGGCGTGAAAGTGATTCGCTACGGGCTTACGCGGCAGTGGGTGCTCGGCCTCGAAGTCGTGACGGGCGCGGGCGAGTTGCTGGTGCTGAACGGGGCCCTTGAAAAGAACAACACGGGCATCGATCTGCGGCAGCTCTTCATTGGCAGCGAAGGCATCCTCGGCATCATCACCAAGGCCACGCTCAAGCTCGCGCGTGTGCCCGGTCATCTCGACGTGATGCTCTTCTCCGTCGACTCTCTCGCGGCCGTCCTCAAGCTCTTCGACCACGCGCGCCGCGGCCCCTTCACGCTCTCGGCCTTCGAGTTCTTCACGGACAGATGTTTCCGTCGTCTCGCGCGTCATCGCAGCGTCTCGCTGCCCTTCGCGAAAGCCTCCTCGCACTACGTGCTGGTTGAAGTCGAGAGTTCGAAACGCGACGCGCTGGAGTCGTGGCTGGAGCAGCTCTTTGAGCACGAGGTTGTGCTCGATGGAACGCTCGCCGAGAACGTTGGCCGCGCACGCCAGCTCTGGGAATTGCGCGAAGGAATCAGCGAGAGCCTCTCGGCCACTGGGATGCCGCACAAGAACGACATCGCGCTTCCCATCTGCGAGCTCGAAGCCTTCACCGCCTCACTCGAATCGCTCTTCTCGCGCGAGTGGCCAGGCTTTGAGATTTGCCTATTCGGTCATATCGGAGACGGCAACTTGCATCTCAACGTGATGAAGCCGGACGAGATGCCGAAGGAGGAATTTCTTGAGCATGCACACCGCGCCGATGCCCACGTCTTTGAGCTCGTGCGGGCGCATCGCGGGAGTATCTCGGCCGAGCATGGCATCGGCCTCTTGAAGAAGGACTTCCTCTCCTACTCACGCAGCCCAGAGGAGATCGCGCTCTTCCGCAGCATGAAGCGTCTCCTTGACCCCGACGGAATCCTCAACCCGGGCAAGGTCATCGACTTATAGAGCGCTTACGTAAGCGCCTTCCCGCGAGGGAAAACCAGAAGCCCTATTCGAGCCTGCGCGCGCCGATCAACTTCTCGCAGAGCACAGGCCCGAGCTCGGTCGTCATCAAGCGCTCCACGACCGTCGCGAGGCGCTGACGCTCCGCTTCGTTGGCGTAGAGAAAGCCGATGCCCATGCCGGGCTCCTGGTCCTCCGTCACCTGCGCAGGCATCACGATCCACTGCACGCGACCGCGGATGCGGATCGGCTCCGGCAGCGTTGGGATCACGAGCTTGAAGGTGAACTCCGTCCCGATCGGCAGCGCCTTCTCCGTCCGAATGAACGTGCCTCCACGGCCGATGTTTTTGGTGTAATCGGCGAAGAATGCGTTCAAACGCTTGTATTCGACGGTGAGTTCAATCGGGCCTGCACCCATGCGTGCATCCTAACGCGTGCGCTGTCGTACGCGGAAACTCTTCAACGCCTCCAAAGCTCTTCGCGCAGTGCTTGGTCGTACGCGCTGAGTTCAACAATGCGCTTTCACGCTTCGCACGTTCGACCTAGAGTCGCGCCGCTCGATGGGCTTTTGCCTTTCGAGTTTGTCGGCTCCGAGTTTGGAGTGGTTGCTCCAAGCATCCTCGAGTCCCAGGTCCGAGCCTGGGAGGCCATGTGGCTTCGACGCACGAATTTGCTGCCTTGGCGGCTATCGGCGAAGTTGTTGAACCTCATGGCGGAACCGGAAGAAGCCGATTGGATTGCCCGAGCCCAGCGCGGAGACGCAGCGGCATTTGGTCGACTCGTGCGCATGCACCAGCGCCGTGTGTACGCCTGCGCGGCGCATATGTTGGGCGACCGATCGGAGGCCGAAGATGCCGTCCAGGAGACCTTTCTGCGTGCGTATCGGGCCATTGGAAGGTTCGACGGACGAGCGGAGCTTTCGACCTGGCTCTATCGCATTTGCGTGAACGTTTCGCTCAACGCGATCCGCAAGCGCAAGCGAACGGACACCACGGACATCCACGACCCACGCGTGCCCGAAGCCGAGGCCGAGCCAACACAAGGCAACACGAACCCTGGGCATGCTGTCGAGAACGCGCAGCTCTACGCGCGGCTCGCTGCGGCGATGGATGAACTCTCACCATCCCTGCGCTCCACTGTCGTGCTCGTTCTCCTTGAGGGCGTGCCGCAAAAAGAAGCCGCCGAAGCACTTGGTTGCTCGGAAGGAACGATCGCATGGCGCATCCACGAGTCACGAAAAAAGCTTCGCGAGAAGCTTGGCGACTTGCTGGATGAGCTTGGCGCAGAAGGGAGGCGCGCATGAGCGAAGAAAGCACAACGACGCCCGCCGAGATTGATGAAGCACTCTCTCGTCGCATTTCGGATGCGCTGAATTCCGAAGACGGCATCGCGGGCGATCCCGAGCTTGGTGGCCTTCTGGCGGTGCAGCCCGAGGCCATGTCGCATGCAAAGCGTCTTGGGCGTGTCGGCCGCTGGCTCGCCATGTGGCCGCTTGAGACCCCCAACGATGCCGAGTTCGAGGCGCTTGCGAGCAAGATCGAGGCGCGCTTGGGCGAATCGTTCAATGAAGACTTCACCGAGACGCCTTTCTTCGAGAGCGAGACCCCAAGTCGGCCGCCGACCGAAGATGGCAAGGCCGCGATTGCCCGCATTCCATTGCGTCGCTCACCGCGCAGCACGATCACCGAGTTGCCCGTCCTTCGGCGTGATCCCCGGAGCAGCGACGAAGAGATCTCACTTGAAACGCTGGCGATTGCAGCGGCCGCACTCCCCGAGCCGCACGTCGTTGAAGCGCCAAAAGCGGTCGAGTTGGTCGTCGAGACCGCGGCCGTCGAGACCGTCGTCGATGTGACCGCACCGACAGCCGCAGAACCGCCCGTCCCAGTCGTTCCAGCCAAGACGCCAAGCATTCGCCCAGTTTCGGTGCCACCGCCGGCCGTCGCGACGAAATCCGAGCGACCCAAGCCGGCGATCGTCCCAAAGCCGCGTCCGGATGCCGATGCGTCTGAGAAGCTTGCGCCGGTCGTGTCGATTCGAGCGGCGAACGAGCCGCCCGCGAAGGCAGCCAATGAGCGATCCTGGTGGCCTGGGCTGCTCGCGGCCGCCGCCGTGGGCCTTGGCGCCATCGGTGTTGCCAGCATTGGGATGAACTCCTCCGCACCCGCACCCGTAGCGCCAGCTACCGCAACGCAGGTCCCGTTGCAGGCACCCGCCGCCCTGGCCGCAGCGCCTCCACCTCCCGCAGCCGCACCCGCGATCGCACCTGCCGAAGCAGCCTTTGCTGGGGCGCCCGTTGTTGCGATAGCGCCCGTTGCTGAGGCGCCGACACCCGTGGCTCCACCTGAGTCCATAGTTCCGCGCATGGAGCCCGCGCCAATCGCCGAAGGTTCCTCAGGCGCCCGCGCCCGCGCGTTTGAGGATAACGCGATGGAAGGCGTGCGAGGCGGTCTTGGTGGTCAGGGAGCTGCGCCCGCGCCCGCGCCCGCGCCAGCGGCCACAACCCGAGCGGCCATACCGTCTCGGGCCCGCCCACAAGCGGCGGCACGCCGTGCTGCAACTGCGCCGGTTGCGGTGCTCTCACGCGAGACAGTGTCGAGTGTGATGCAAGGTCTGCTGCCGCAGGTCTTGAGTTGCGCAAATGGCCGCCACGGAACTGTTCCGGTCGACGTGGTGGTGTTGCCGACGGGCAGCGTGACCGGTGCGACGGTGACGGGTTCCTTCCAGGGAACCCCTGAGGGCTCATGCATTGCACGGGCGGTCCGGGGTGCGCAGTTCCCAAGCTTTGAGGGGGAAGCGCCGACACGATTCCGCTACCCTTACGCGTTCTGACGGCTGAGGCGTGACGGTTCGTTCTGACCGGGCCAACATCGCGCATGGCTGACAACACCTCGCGATTGGGCGCCTCGTACGCGACACCAGAGATCCTAGCGTTTCTTGAGGCGCGCCATGCGCCCATGGATGCGGCGCTTCGTTTCGCGTTTGAAGCGCCAGCGCGCGGACCCATCCCAGCGATTCACTTGGGTCAGCACGAAGCCTCGTTTCTTGGGTGGCTGCTCCGTTTGGCTGGCGCCCGCAAAGTCGTAGAGGTTGGAACCCTCGCAGGCTTCTCTGGGATTCATCTCGCCCGATCCATCCCCAGTGAAGGACGCCTCTACACCTGCGAGCGCGAGCCCCTCCACGCGGCCGCGGCCCGGGAGGCATTTGCACACGCCGGCCTCGCCGAGCGCATCACCGTGCTGGAAGGCTCCGCATTGGAATCGCTGGCAACCCTCGCCGACGAAGGCCCATTCGACGCGATTTTCATCGATGCGGACAAGGGCAACTACGATCACTACGTCACGTGGGCGGCCGCCCATCTTCGCCCAGGCGGGCTACTGCTCGGCGACAACGTATTCTTCTTTGGACGTCTTCTTGGGGATGAGCCCGAGGCTGCCGCGATGCGTCGATTTCACGAGATCGCGGCTGCGCACTTCGAGACCTGCCTTCTGCCCACCCCAGATGGCTTGCTGCTGGGCCGGAGGAAGTAGTGCGCGAGTCCGTGAAGCGAGGCGCCGCGCTCGCGCTCTTTGGGCTCCTCACGATCGGGACAGCGTTCTACGCTCTTGTCCAGATCCAGGGACCGTCGCCACTGAGCGTGGCCAACGTGCGTTTGGGGATGACACTCACGGAGGCACGAAACGCAATGCCGGGACGGGCCTGGACCACCCGTGTCGACACCTCTGGCGATGTCGTTGTCGAGGCCGAGGATGTCGCGCTCCACTTCCATGAGGGGATGCTCGTCGCCGCGCTCCTCGATCGACCTTCCTCGTCACCGGATGCGTCCGGTCCACCCCTTCAAGTCACAGACTTCGCACTTCTTCGCCGAAGCGATCGCCCAGGTGCCCGAGTGCACGTGGAGTTGATCTCGCGAACGTGTCCAACCCATCGCGATTTGGTGGCGCAAATACTGCGGGAGAACGGCATTTCTCCCTAAAAAAACATGCCGTGCGCCGAAATGCCGCACGCAGGGTTGAACATCTCCGAGCGAGCGCATATACACCGCCCGCTCGTAACCCCGTTACGAAAGCGCGACATGCAGATATTCCCCAGAACCCTCAATTTGTTGCCGCTCATCGCGGCAGTTGCTTTGGCGGTGGGGGGAGGCGTCGCGACCTTCGTGGTCGCCTACTACTTCTCCCCATGGAACACCCAAGTTGGCTATGCCCCAACCCAGCCCGTCCCCTTCAGCCATAGGCTGCACGCGGGGCAACTGGGAATGGACTGCCGATACTGCCACGCCAACGTCGAACGCAGCGGTGAAGCCATGATTCCGCCCACGCAGACATGCATGGGCTGTCATTCGGCTCTCCACACCGACCCAGGCGATGCAAATCGCTCGACGCGCGCGTCGCTCCAACCGCTGTTCGACAGCTGGGCGACGAACGAACCCGTCGAGTGGGTTCGCGTCCACAACCTTCCTGACCACGCGTACTTCGACCACAGCGTCCATCTGAGCGCTGGTGTTGGATGCGCCTCGTGTCACGGACGGATCGACCAGATGGAAGTGGTCACACAGAACCAGCCCCTGAGCATGGCGTGGTGTCTGGACTGCCACCGAAATCCGGAGCCAAGCCTGCGCCCCGTGTCTGAGATCACCAACATGGGTTGGGAGAGACCGGAAGAGCAAGAGCCGGCAGAGTTCGCCGCCGCCCTGGTTGAGTCCGGCCAGCGCTACGTCATTCCTCCTGAAAATTGTGGTGGGTGTCACCGATGACGAAACGAACTTCCCCTCAGTCGGGGAACCAGGGATCGTTTTCTTTCCCAGGGACGATCCAAAAACACCCCGCGACATGGCGCAGCCTTGAAGAGAAGGCTGATCCCTCGCGCAACGCGGACGCACGCGTTGAGGAGAGTGGCGTTCAGGTTCAGGTCGCGTCGCTCGTCAAAGGCGACCGAGCGACCGATGTGAGCCGCCGCAACTTCATGCTCGCGAGCGCCGCAACGGCGGCAGCTGCAACTGCAACGGGCTGCATTCGCCGCCCCGCGGAGCAGATCCTCCCGCACACGCGGGCTCCGGAGTACGCGCTTCCGGGCATCGCGCTGCACTACGCATCCGTGCTGACGCACAATGGCGAAGCGCTTGGTGTTCTCGTCGAGCAGCACGAGGGGCGGCCGACGAAGATCGAAGGCAATGGTGAGCACCCGGCGGCGAACCCGTCGCGTCAGCCAGGCCTCGGTTCGTCGGATATCGCCACACAGGCTGCGATTCTCGACTTGTACGATGCCGACCGCTCCGGAACGATCCTGCACAAGGATGGCGAGTCGCGCACCGAGGTGAGTTGGCCCGACTTCGACGAGGCGTTCAGCGCCCACCTCGAGACGCTTGAGGCTGCTGGCGGCGCACAACTCGCCGTTCTGCACGAACCAATCACGTCGCCAACGTTCCTGCGCGCGAAGCAAGCTCTCCAGCGTCGCTTCCCACAGGCAACTTTCCACGCGTGGTCATCCGTAAACGATGCGAATGCCCGAGCAGGCATCGCTCTGGCGATCGGCCGTCGCGCTCGCCCGGTCGTCGACTATTCGGCCGCGAAGACAATCCTCTCACTCGATTGCGATTTCCTTCAGACGGAGACTGGCGCGGTCCGCAGCGCACGCCTCTTCGCTCAAGGCCGCCGCCTCGTGAATGCCCGCGGCGAGATGAACCGCCTCTACGTCGTCGAGTCGACGCTCTCCACGACGGGCAGCAGCGCGGACCACCGGCTGCGCATGCGTTCTGGTGACGTGCTTGGATACGCGAAGTCGCTTGCTCGCTCGCTCGTGACGAAGGGTGCAACCGAACTCAGCGCAGTTGCAGCAGGCGAGGGCGGCGTCGAAGTTCCCAGCGCCTGGATCGAGTCTGTCGCCGACGAACTGATCGCGAACCGAGGTCGGTCGGTAGTCGTCGTCGGCAGTCGTCAACCGGCTGCGCTGCACGCCCTTGCTGCGGCAATCAACAGCGCCATCGGAGCGCATGATGGCGTGATTCAGTACGTCGATGTCGTCGACGTCACCGAGACCGACCCGCTGGCCGACCTTCAGGCGCTGGCTCAAGGCGTAGAGGGCAAGACACTTGTCATCCTCGGTGGCAACCCAGCCTACGATGCCCCCGCAGACATCAACTTTGCGGAGAGACTCGCGACCGCGACGATGTCTGTTCACCTTTCGTCGAACGACAACGAAACGAGCGAGCTCTGCACGTGGCATGTGCCAATGGCGCACGCACTCGAGAGTTGGTGTGACCAGCAATCGATCGACGGTACGATTGCCATTCAGCAGCCGCTGATCGCACCGATTCGCGGTGGCCGCAACGCGGCAGAGATGCTTGGAATGATGGCTGGCATGGATGCTTGGCGTGGCTATCACGCTGTGCGCCAGACAGCCGCTAACATCATCGGCGACGTAGCAGTCTTCGAGCAGACCTGGCGCAACGCGCTCCATCGCGGTGTTCTTCCACGTGAGATGGCTCCTCCTCCGCGTCCTTCGGTCAATGCTTCGGCCGTGTCGAGCGCGTTGGCTGAGGCGACGGCGGCGGGCGAAGGTTGGGAAGTGGTGTTTGCTGCCTGCCCCAAGGCGTTTGATGGCCGGGCCATCAACAACCCTTGGCTCCTTGAGCTCCCGCATCCGATTACAAAGCTCACCTGGGACAACGCTGCGCACATCTCCCCCGCTTCGGCGAGCGAGTTGGGCGTCCAGACCGGAGGCATGCTCCGCATCGCTTTGGGCGAACTCTCGCTTGAGATTCCAGCGATTGTGGTGCCTGGACACGCAGACCAGAGCGTCACTCTTTCGCTCGGCTGGGGGCGTTCTAGGGCTGGCGCGTTTGCGAACGGCATCGGCTTCAATGCGGGCGTCCTGCGAACTGCAGCGATGCTCGGATTTGGTCGAGGGTTCGCCGTCTCCTCGACGGGTGCGCGTCACGTGCTTGCGATCACGCAGGAACACCACTCGATGGACACGGATCCGACCGTGCCGGTGATTGGTCGTGTCGACATGCCCGAGCGTCCGCTCGCCATCGTCGGCTCGCTCGAGCAATATCGCGAGCAACCTGACTTTGCACAGTGGCGTGAACCGACCCCAAACTCTCCCCCGCTTTGGCGTGAGGAAGACTACGCGACGCCGCGTCTGCCAGCGCAGGGCGGAACGAGCTGGACGCTGCTTCCAAATCCACGTCCCGCTGGCCCAAATGCTCCGCTTCGCCACGCTTGGGGCATGGTCATCGACCTGACAACGTGCACAGGCTGCAGCGCATGCACGGTTGCCTGCACCGCGGAAAACAACATCGCAACAGTCGGCAAGCAGCAGGTCCTTCGTGGCCGCGAGATGCACTGGATTCGACTGGACCGCTACTTCGTCGGTGAGGACATTGCCGACCCAGTGGTTGCTTTCCAGCCAGTCGCCTGCCAGCACTGCGAGGAAGCCCCCTGCGAGAACGTCTGCCCGGTCAACGCCACGGAGCACAGCCCCGAGGGATTGAACGAGATGGCGTACAACCGCTGCATCGGCACCCGCTACTGCATGAACAACTGCCCGTACAAGGTGCGTAGGTTCAACTACCTTGCCTACAACGGGCACCCGTCCGAGCTTCAGCGCATGCAGTTCAACCCCAATGTCAGCGTGCGCATGCGCGGTGTCATGGAGAAGTGCACGTACTGCATTCAGCGAATCCAAGCTGGGAAGATTGCCGCGCGCAATGATGGCGACCGTCGTCCGGTGGATGGCGAGATTACGCCCGCCTGCGCGCAGGCCTGTCCAAGTCAGGCGCTCACGTTCGGTGACCTCAACGACCCTGAGGCCCGCGTAACGCATCTCTCGACGACAGACCGCCACTACAAGCTGCTCGCCCAGATCGGAACGCAGCCGAGGACGACCTACCTCGCTCGCATCCGTAACCTGAACACGGAGATGGTCTGATGGCCAACAAGCTCATCTCGGAGCTCGGCGAAGCTCCCCTCGTCAAACCAGGGACATCGTTCCATGACGTGACGGAAATCGTCAGTCGTGTGACCGAGAACGCCGCCCCGCGCGGGTGGTGGATCCTCTTCCTCACGTCCGTGAGCATTACGGGTCTTCTGGGCCTCACACTCGCGTACTTGCTTTGGACTGGCATCGGCACCTGGGGCAACAACAGCCCTGTCGGCTGGGCCTGGGACATCACCAACTTCGTTTGGTGGATCGGTATCGGCCACGCAGGAACGCTCATTTCGGCCGTTCTGCAGCTCTTCCGCCAGTACTGGCGCACGGCCATCAACCGCTTCGCCGAAGCGATGACGATCTTCGCCGTCATTTGCGCACTGATGTTCCCGACGATCCACACGGGTCGCCCATGGCACATCTACTATCCGCTGCCGATTCCGAACGCGATGAATCTGTGGCCGAACTTCAAGTCCCCCCTCCTCTGGGACGTATTCGCCGTCAGCACCTACTTCACGGTCTCGTTGTTGTTCTGGTACGTGGGCCTAATCCCCGACCTCGCGACACTTCGCGACCGGACCACGAAGCGTCTCCGCGAAGCGGGCGTGATCAGCATGGAAGAGGGGCCTCCCTCAACCCTCCTCCAGGTTCGCGCAGCGATCTACGGCGGTCTGGCTCTTGGCTGGCGCAGCTCGCATCGCCACTGGCAGAACTACGAGCGCGCGTACCTCATCCTCGCTGCGCTCTCGACGCCGCTCGTGCTTTCAGTTCACAGCGTGGTTTCGTTCGACTTCGCGACCTCGGTTGAGCCGGGCTGGCATACGACCATCTTCCCGCCCTACTTCGTCGCAGGCGCCGTCTTCTCGGGCTTCGCGATGGTTATGACGCTCCTCCTGATCGCGCGAACGGTGTTCAAGCTGCACGACCTGGTCCAGCTGCGCCATCTCGACCTGATGAACCAGATCATGCTCACGACGGGCTCGATCGTTGGCTATGCCTACGCGATGGAGTTCTTCATCGCCTGGTACTCAGGCAACCCATACGAACGCTATTGCTTCATCAATCGCGCGTTCGGCGACTACTGGTGGGCCTACTGGTCCATGATTACCTGCAACGTCCTTGTGCCCCAGACGTTCTGGTCGAAGCGCATGCGCACGAGCATCC
The DNA here is from genome assembly GCA_044373065.1 of Sandaracinaceae bacterium. GTDB lineage: Bacteria > Myxococcota_A > Polyangia > Polyangiales > Sandaracinaceae > JAFLCL01. The sequence goes on along the minus strand of JBILQT010000145.1, from coordinate 3,537 downwards.
CATGGATGTTCATCGCATCCATCCTGATCAACATCGGCATGTGGTTTGAGCGCTTCGTCATCATTGTGACGACGCTGCATCGCGACTACATGGTCTCGGCCTGGGGCAACTTCAGCCCGACCATCGTCGACGTGCTCATATACATCGGGTCGATCGGCCTCTTCTTCACACTCTTCCTTCTCTTCATCCGCTGGCTCCCGATGATCGCCATCGCCGAGGTGAAGATGGTCCTCCCGCAAGCGGATCCGCATGCGCACGACCACCACGACGAAGAGCACGACGACCACCATCACGACGCCGCCGTCGCCAAGGAGGCTTGAGATGTCTGACGACGAAGAGATCAAGCCACAACGCATCAAGCAGAAGCGCCCGGTTTTGTACTTGGCCGAGTTCGAGAACCCTGGTCAGGTCATGCACGCAGCGGAGAAGGTGCGTGACGCTGGATATCGCCGCTGGGACGTCCACACGCCGTTTCCAGTTCACGGAATGGATAAGGCGATGGGATTGAGCGACAGCATCCTTGGCTGGATTGTGCTCGCTTGTGGTCTCACCGGGTGTGCACTCGCATTCGGCCTCATCTGGTACACCAACGGGATCGACTACCCCATCATCATCGGTGGCAAGCCTGGCTTCTCGTTCCCTTCGATGGTTCCGGTGATGTTCGAACTCACCATTCTTCTTTCGGCTTTCGGAACAGTGTTGGGAATGCTCGGTCTGAACCAGCTACCGCGCCACCACCATCCGGTCTTCTACTCGAGTCGTTTTGAGCGCGGCACGGATGACCGATTCTTCATCTCAATCGAGGCATCGGACGACAAGTTCGACCTCTCAAGCACGCGTACGCTGCTTGAGTCCCTCGACCCTGCCCATCTTGAACTGATTCAGGAGGAGTCGTGAGAGCCGTCCTGGTTGCGAGCGCGACGCTCGTACTAACTGTCGCTGGCTGCCGCGGGCAGACTTCCTCGGAGCCGCCGATCGTTCCGTTCCGCGGCATGCACGAGATGCCCCGTTATGACGCGCAAGAGAGGGCTGCGTACTTCGCTGATGGGCGCGCAATGCGTCAGCAAGTCGACGGAACGCTCTCGCGCGAGATGGAACCAAACCTTGAGATCGACTCGGGCCTCGACGATGAAGGGAACTATTTGCTCGGTGTTCCGAGCGATGTGGTTTCCCGAGTCGGTGGTGTGGGCCCCCTGCTGGAACGTGGACAGCAACGCTACAACATCTACTGCGCACCCTGTCACTCCGAGACTGGCGACGGGCAGGGGATGGTGAGTCAACGTGCTGCTTCGGCAGGGCTTTCGTTCCCCGCGGCGAACTTGCACGACGCGCAGTTCTTGCACATGCCTGACGGTCGTTTGTTCCTGACTATCTCGAATGGCGTGCGAACGATGCCAGCATACCGAGCGCAAATCCCAGTCAACGATCGCTGGGCAATCGCGGCCTACGTTCGGGCACTTCAGGTGAGTCAGGGAGATGCCGCCGCGGGGCTTGTTGATACGGACCGCGATCAGCTTCCAGCGGGTGCAGACCGCTGTGAGAATGAGCCCGAGGACAGGGACGGATACCAGGACGACGACGGTTGTCCTGACCCCGACAACGACCAGGACGGCATTTTGGATGCCGCCGACATGTGTCCATTCTCGGCCGGGCCTGCCGCAACAACGGGCTGCGCTGGCTCAGCACGTATCGAGGGAGATCACCTCGTACTTCTCAACAACGTGCGCTTCGCAAACGGACGCGAACGAATCAAGCCGGAATCGCTTGCGATCCTCGACGAGATTCGGGCGACTCTCATCGCGCATCCCGAGATCACCCGCGTGGCGATCGAAGGCAACACGGACAATCGCGGAAGTGCCGCCGTCAATCAAGCGCTGAGCGAGCGCCGCGCGCGTGTGGTCCTCCAGTGGCTTGTCGAGCATGGCGTCGAAGCCTCGCGACTTGAGAGCGCTGGATTCGGCCCATCACGACCAATCACGACGAACGACACGCCCGCTGGCCGTCAGGCAAATCGCCGAGTGGAGTTGCGGATTGTCGCGCCGGCTGCAGTTCCGGCCCCTGGAGGAGTGTAATGGCGAATGATACGCAGACGCAGTCGCCCGACCGTTACCGCATCCCTCGGGGTGTGGGATGGGCGAACGCGTGGAAAGTGGCCGCGGGTCTGGGCGGACTAGGTTTGGTCATGTCGGCCGCTGGGTACTCTGCTGACCCGCACCGGTTCGCATTTTCGTGGCTCTACGCGTTCATGGCATTCCTCGCCATAGCGCTTGGCTGCCTCTTCTTCGTCATCATCCAGCACATGTCTGGCGCGGGCTGGAGCGTCACAATAAGGCGCATCCCTGAGACTTTTGCCTACGGGCTTTTGATTCTCCCCGTGCTGTTCGTGCCAGTCGTGCTCGTCGGAATGGACGAACTCTACCAGCCCTGGCTTGAGCACGCGGAAGCGGCTCACGTTGAGGCTGTTGAGGAAGGCGCACACGCTTCGTCGGAGAGCCTGATTGGCGCGTCCGTGGCTCGTGCTCAGGACCACGCCGAGAACGCTGCCGCACACGGACGCGCGGAAGGGCACGAAGCCCACGGCGAACACCACACGCCCCAGCATGCGCTTCATGCGGCTGCGATTGAGGCGAAGATTCCGTACCTGAATCGCCCGTTCTTTATTGGACGTGCAGTGGTCTACTTTGCGATTTGGATTCTGTTGGCCTGGTTCTTTGCATCGAACTCCCTCGCCCAGGACTCGACGAAGGATCTTCAACGGACCAAGACCATGCAGAGCCGCGCACCGCTTGCGACCTTTGCTTTTGGCCTGTCTCTGACCTTCGCGGCATTCGATTGGATGATGTCCCTCGAGCCGGCCTGGTACTCCACCATCTTTGGAGTCCAGTACTTCGCAGTGGCCATGGTGTCTGGCTTGGCCACGATCATCGCAGTGGCCTACGCGCTTCGGTCGTCGAACATTCTCACGGATGCCATCCACGTCGAGCACTACCACGACCTTGGGAAGCTCATGTTTGGCTTCATGGTGTTCTGGGCGTACATCAGCTTCTCGCAGTTCATGCTGATTTGGTACGCGTCGATTCCCGAAGAGACGACCTACTACCACATGCGTTGGGCCGGCGGTTGGCAGACGTTTTCGCTCTTCCTCGCAGCCACTCACTTCATCATTCCATTCTTTATGATGATCTCTCGCAACGTGAAGCGTCGGATTCCCCTCCTCGCATTCGGCGCTGCCTGGCTCCTCGTCAACCACATCCTTGAGTGTTTCTGGCTTGTGATGCCGTACGCGAGCGGTGGAGAAGGTGGCCTCTCGGTGCACTGGATGGATATCGCCACGGTTCTGGCTGTGGGCGGTTGCTACCTGGCATTTGTGCTCTTCCGGATGACGCAGATTCCTTTGGTCCCGATCGGAGACCCGCGGTTGTCGCGCGCGCTCCATCATGAGGTGGTGTGATGTCCGACCATGACCACGGCAATTCATTGCTCCCCGCGGACGACAGCCCGCCGCGCAACAACGTCATTCTGATTGCAGGCATCGCA
>JBILQT010000478.1:0-4141 GCA_044373065.1 Sandaracinaceae bacterium | reverse complement strand
AAATCCTTTGCAGCGATGTCCGTCATCAGGATGGCTCCCTTGCGATCGAGCCTCCGCAACATCCCGATCTCACGCATGCAAAGTGGGCAATCGCCGTCGAAAAAGACCTGAATCGTCCAATTGTGCGCCGTGGTTGTCATGCCCCGAAGCATACGCCCAAAGCGAAAGCGCGCTCGCGCTTGTACAGAAAAAAACTGTACAGGGTCTGGACATCCAAACATGGCGCTCTAGGACCAGGGACGTCGGCGAAGACGCCGCGAAAGGAAGAATGGACATGGCTCTTGCTTCAAATGGTTCGCTCCGAAATATTGGCCGAGGTTGGATGGTCGCGACGGCAATGCTCGCGCTCGCAGGGTGTCCCAGTGACCCAGTGCCGAGCGACGCGTTCGTGGCACGTGACACGAACATCGCTGTCGATTCTCCCGCAACGAACGACGCGCCTGCTGGCGAACGCACGATCGTCGGCATCGCAGCGGCCGACCCACGCTTCTCCACCCTGGTGGCAGCCGCCACACGCGCGGGCCTTGTCGACACGCTCAACGGGCCAGGCACCTTCACCATCTTCGCGCCCACCAACGATGCCTTCATGGCCTCGGGCCTCACGCCAGCAGCGATCGCTGCGCTCACGGATGATCAACTTCGCGGCGTGCTCGCCTACCACGGCCTCTTGAGCGAGGTGCCCTCCAGCGCGATCACCGCAGGCCCCGTCACGACGATCGCAAACTTCACTGCGTTCATCGGTGTCGCAGGTACCAGCGTGACGCTCAATGGTGGCAACACGGTCACTGGCGGCGCGAATGTCGTCACGGCCGATATCGAGGCCTCCAACGGCGTGATTCACATCATCGACCGCGTGCTCCTGCCCCCCACGATTCCGCAGCTTGCGGTCTACGGCGGTCTCTCCACGCTCGCAGGCGCCGTCACCTCCGCGGGCCTTGCCGACGATCTCAGCGCAGCGGGCCCCTTCACCGTCTTTGCGCCGACCAATGCGGCCTTCGCGGCGCTTCCCGCGGTGCCAACGGGCCCAGCGCTTGAGCAGGTGTTGCTCTATCACGTGATCAACAGCGCTGTGCCGAGCACAGGCGTCCCCGCGCGCGCGAACTCGCTCGCGACCAATCGCTTCGGCAACAACCTCACGCTCCTCTTCAACACAACCTCCGGCGTGACGATCAACGGCGGGCCCACTGTGGCAACAGCCAATCTGCGCGCGACCAACGGCATCGTGCATGTCGTTGACCGCGTCATCCTCCCGATGAACGTCGTGCAGGCCGCAACGGCAGCAGGCCTCACCGGTCTCACGGGCGCTGTGGGCTTGGCCGCGGCGATCCCTGGCAGCGGCGGAGGCGCCGCAACGCCTGTCGCGACCGCGCTCGCGGCCGATGCGCCCTACACCGTCTTTGCGCCCACCAACGCAGCCTTCACGGCAGCGGCGCCTGTGACCTCGACGCTCACGCCCGCACAGCTTCGCGATGTGCTCCTCTTCCACGTGCTCAACACCACGGCGTTCCCTGCGCCCGTGCGCTCGATGGCACTTCCGATGACGGCAGGCCCGCTCGACACGCTCAATGGCGCCGACATCGCGTTCAACCCGATGGGCCCAACCTTCCAGACGCAGACCGTCGTCCCAACCCTGCTCGACATCCACGTCACCAACGGCGTGATCCACGTCATCAACGGCGTGATGATCCCCGCAACCTGACCACCACGCGCACCGCAAGGCGCGCATCCCAAGCCGCTTCGGGTCCTCCTCCGAAGCGGCTTCTTTCTTTCTGGAGACAGCATTCCTGAATGCCCCTGCGCGCTTGCCATCGAGGCCCCGCAACGCAGTGGGTGTAGCCTGCAGCTTGTGTGAGAGACGTTGAACGCACGCCTCACGCCTCGCTCCCCATGCATGCTCGACCCTGAACTCCTCGACCTCCTCCGCGCGCTCTCCGGTGTGCGCCAAGACCTGCGCTATCACCCCGAAGGCGATGCGCTCTACCACTCACTCCAAGTCTTCGACCTCGCACGTCGAGACAGCAATGACCCTGATTTGTGGGCCGCAGCGCTCTTTCACGATGTCGGCAAAGCGCATCCTGACGACGACGTGGCGCATGACGAGCTGGGCGCTGACCTACTCGAAGGCCTGCTCAGTGAGCGCGTCGTCTGGCTCGTGCGGCACCACCTCGATCTCTTGAGAGCACCCGGCCGCACACGTCGTCGCTATGCGCGCACGACGCAGCTTCGTGATCTCGAGAGGCTTCGCCGATACGACCTCGGCGGACGAAACCCTAACGCGCGCGTCCTCACACCCGAGATCGCCTTCACCTTGCTCGACGAGCAAATGTCATATGAAAGGAATATGGTCTGAATTGCTCGGCGACGACGCCGAGGAGCGCCCTCGCGTCGATGTGGATGAGAGGGTGCGACGCGCGCTCATCACCTCGCTCACCGAGAAACAGCGCGAGGCCGTGGAGCTCTTCTTCTTCGAGGGCTTGAGCCAATCGGAGATCGCACGGCGCCTCGGTGTCTCGCAGCAGGTCATCCAGAAGCGCCTCTACGGCACGCAGCGACACGGCCTGCTGATCGGTGGCGCGCTGCCCAAGCTTCGCGAGGCGCTCGCCTCGCTCGTATGAGCTGGGAGCGTTTTGGAGGCGTGCGTGCAGCCATCGCGCGCTCGGCGGCGGACATCATGTACAGCGAGGGCGTCAAACAATACTTCACCGCCAAGCGCATCGCGGCCAAGCGCATCCTCAGGCAAGGGCGCGCCAAGAGCCTGCGCTATCGACCGCATGATCTGCCGAGCAACGGCGAGATTCGCGATGCCTTGCTTGAGCTCGCAGATCTCATCGAGGGCGACACACGAACTCAGCGTCTCTTTGCGATGCGCGTCACGGCCCTCGAAGCAATGCAGGCGCTGGAGCGCTTCTCTCCACGCCTGATCGGCTCGGTGGCCACGGGCCATGTGCGACGCGGAAGCGATATCGATCTGCATGTCTTCGCGGCCCATCCCGAGGATGTGATCGACTTCGTGAGAGCACTTCGTTGGCCGCACGAGGTGAACCACGTGAGCATCATGAAGCACGGCGTCCCGATGGATTTCACGCACGTGCTCATCGAAGACGTCTTCAGCATCGAGCTCACGATTCACGACCTGATGGCGCTGCGTCACAGGCCGCGCTCCAGCACCGATGGCAAGCCGATCACACGCCTCTCGATCGCGCGCGTAAGGGCGCTCTGCGAGACCGAGCACAGCGAGGCCTGGTCTCGCTACCTCATCGATGGCGAGCTCGGCACCTACGACGTGCATGAGGATCAAGACGTGGACGGCGACGCGTAGTGAGACTTGCTTGACGCGCCTCTGTGCACTCCTCCACCGTGCCCGCGTGCACCACTTCATTCGCCTCGCCTTCGCCGCCACCGAGCTGAGTCTGACGACAGAGAGGCACGCCATCGTTGGCACCAAGACAGTCTCGGTGCGCGTGAACCTCGATACAGGCGCCATCGTGCCTTGGCAGGGCGGGTTGCAGCGTCCACCCAACCCTGAGCTCTCGCTCACCTTGGGGGCAAAGAGGCGCGCGAGGAGACTTCGGAGGGGCCCTTCACGCGGCTTCTCGATGCGAAGGTCGGTGAGACGCGCTTTGCGGGTGAGGTCAGCGCGGGCATCCGCTCAGGCGAGCTCGTGCTCTGTCTCGTCTCGATGCCGGGCCCGCGTCACGACTGCGTGGCGATGTCGCTCCGTACGCATCGCGTGATCCGCCTGCCTGCTGTGTGGTCGTCGCGCGTGGTGCGCGGGGTCGATCTGGTCGCGTGCTCGGCGGGGCAGATGCTCCATGTTTTCCGCGTAAAAGAGGGGCGCTTCGAGTCCGTCACCGTGGCCCTCCCCGAGTCTGCGAACCCGGCTGAGATCAGCATCGCAGGCTCGCGCATCGTGGCGGTGTGGGCGCGCGTGCTCGTCGTGCTCGATGCTGACGCCCTGCCCTTTGCCGAGCCGCATGCATCGCTTCCACTCACGCTCGTTCAACGCGAGGCGCGCGGTGAAAAGCTCGAGGGCCCAGCGAATGTCGCGTTCCTGCTCAGTGACAAAGTGCTCGTCGATCATCCGGTGAAGAAGCGTCTCACCTTGCCGCGCACACCAACTTCACCACTGGTGGTGAAGGGC
>JBILQT010000477.1:0-4143 GCA_044373065.1 Sandaracinaceae bacterium | reverse complement strand
GGCCTCGCCCGAGTCACTCGAAGCCTCGCTTCAGAAGCTGCTGAACGAGCATGCATCGCAGTCCGCAGAGGCGGTGGAATCGCTCCGCGCGGAAGTCGCCTCGCTCTCGATCGAGGGTGATGAAGCCGAAGGCAAAGAAGAGGCGGAAGAGGTCGATGACAAGAAGCGCATGGAGGCGCATCACGCTGCGCTGACGAAGCTGCTCAAGGGGGCGGCGAGTGCGCTCAAGACGCCACGGGCGATGCGTCGTCCGCCGCGTGCGGTGTCGCTCACGAGCATCGTGCAGGGAGAGCGGCCCAAGGGCTCCGTCTATCACTTTCTCTTGCCGCATCCGGACATGAGCCCCTTCGAGAATGACAAGGCGCTCAAGGCGCTCTTGCCTGAAGAAGTCGAGACGTTGAAGGCGTGGCGCAAGGCGATGACGGCCCCTCCGAGTGCGGCCGAGCTGGCCCGCCTGGCAGAGCTCTCCGAGGTGATCGATGTGCGCCTCAAGCGCTGGGTGCAGGAGCGCCTCGATGTGCTCGAAAGGTCGCGCTCGCGTGTGGCCGTGTGGGGCCAAGAGGTGCCGCAGCCGCCGCTCGGGGGATGGCTCAGCGTCGCGCAGCGAGAGAAGCTCGTGGCGAGCGCACGCGAGACCAAGACAGCCTACGGGCAGCTTCGCCGCGTGATGGATCTCTGGGTCTGCCTCTGGGCCTGGCCGCTGACCGATGCTGGAATATTACCCGGGCGAAAAGAATGGATTGGGGCCGTCGAAACAGTGCTCGGCTTGGAGCCCTCGGCCCTCGCCGACGAGGAAGAACTCAAGGCCGCGCAGCTCGATATGTTCTCCGACGCGCCCGAGCCCGCACGCCTCAGCGAGGCACCACAGGCCACCAACATCTGGCCCTTCGTCGAGAAGCTGCGCACGAAGCTGCGCCCCTTTCATTGGGAGCTGGAGGCGCCCGAGGTCTTCCTTCATCGCGGCGGCTTCGACCTCGTCATCGGCAACCCGCCTTGGCTCAAGCTGCAATGGAATGAGCAAGGCTTGCTCGAAGAACTCGCACCCCGCCTCGCCCTCGATGGCACGAGCGCGAGCGATGTGGCCAAGCAGCGCGGCGACCTGCTGCACAGCAAAGAGCTCATCCGCGACTACGTGCACGAGGCCTCGCAAACCCAAGGAATTCAGGCGTATTTGAACGCGCCGCTGAACTTCCCCCTGCTCAAGGGCGTGCAGACGAATCTCTATAAATGCTTCCTCACCAAATCATGGGAGCTGTGCAGCGAGGGCACGACGGCGCTCATTCATCAGGATGGAATCTTCGATGACCCGAAGGGCGGTGCGTTGCGTGCGGAGGCGTACACACGACTGCGCTGGGCGCTGCGATTCAAGAACGAGCTTCAGCTCTTCGTCGATGTTCATCACCTTCGCCCGTACGTCCTCACCATCTTCGGCGAGCCCCGTGAGTCGTCGTTCTCAGGAGTCTCTAACCTCTTCCATCCCCGTACGATCGACGCGAGCGTGATGCACGACGGCGCGGGCGTCGTGCCTGGCATCAAGACCGATGAAGGCGAGTTCGAAGTTCGTGGGCACCAGAGCCGTATCGTTCACGTCACGGAAGACGAACTTGCTCTGTTCGCGCAGCTCTTCGACAAACCAGGTACGCCTGCTCTCCGTGCCCGATTGCCACTCGTGCACAGCATGGAGGCGCTGTTGGTTCTGAAGAAGCTCGCGCGTCACCCGAGGCGACTGCGCGACTTGGGCGACGACGTCTACGGCACGGTGATGTGGGACGAAACGAACGCACAGAAGGACGGCACCACGCGACGTGAGACGCGCTTCCCGGCCGATGCACACGAGTGGATTCTCTCGGGCCCTCACTTCTATGTCGGCAACCCCTTCAACAAGACTCCGCGCGAAGGCTGCAAACACAACCAGGACTACGACGTCATCGACCTCGAAGCGATTCCTGACAATTACCTGCCACGCACAAACTACGTGCCCGCCTGTGATGCGGAGACCTACGAGGCGCGGACGCCGAAGTTTCAGGGTGAGCCAGTCACGACGCGCTATCGCCACGTGCATCGCCGCATGCTCGCTCTGACTGGTGAGCGCACCGTCGTGGCCGCCATCCTGCCGCCGCAAGTTGGTCACTTGCACACGTGCGTCGAGCTCGTCTTCGATGACCTGCTTGCGCTCGCTGCGAATAGCGGACTGCTTTGCTCGCTCCCCATCGACTACTTTGTTCGTGCGAAGGGTGGAGGTGATCTGACTCTCGGCGCAGTTGCGCTTGTACCGAGCGTCGCAGAGGCATCGCGCTTCGTAGGTGCATTGGCCGCACGCGCCCTTCGCCTCAACTGCCTCACCACGCACTACGCCGCGCTCTGGGATGAAGTCTGGCCACAGGCCTCGCCGCTGGGCTGGCATACGAGCGATGCGCGTCTCTCGCCCTGGCCTGCGCCGGGTGCGCCTTGGTCGCGTGCCTCGGCCCTTCGCAATGCCTTTGAGCGGCGCATGGCCCTGGTGGAGATCGATGCCCTGGCCGCGCTCGAGCTGGGCCTCACCGCCAATGAGCTCTGCACCATCTACCGCACGCAATTCCCCGTCCTGCGCGACTACGAGGGCGATACCTACTTCGATACCCAGGGGCGCATCGCGTTCACCGCAAGCAAGGGCCTCGTCGGTGTGGGGCTCGATCGCAAGAGCTTCGATGCGTGGCGCGATGCCCTCCGCAATGAGCGCGCATTGCCACATGATTTCGATAGGAAGAAGTTCGAACCACCCTTTGAGCTGCGGGATCGCGAGGCCGATATGCGTGCGGCCTATGCGTACTTCGCCGACAAGCTCGGGATGAGTGTGGAGGCCAACTCATGATCCCCTGGGTGGTGGGGAGAGAGCTCCGCGCGACCTTGCTCGACTACCTGCGCAGCACGTGGTCCCTTGCGGATGGCCCGCTCGAAGAGGCGCTCTTTCGCTTCTTGAGCGGCAAGGACGGCATCTTTCAAGGGCCCTACCTGAAGCTCGGCCTGCCCTTCAGCCCCGCCCCCGAGGGCATCGAGATCCCCCTCGACATCCGCCCGCCGCATCGTCCGCATCTGCACCAACTGCAAGCCTGGCAGCGCCTCTCCTCACGCGGGCAGATGCCGCGCGCGACGCTCATCACGACGGGCACCGGCAGCGGCAAGACGGAGTGCTTTCTCTACCCGCTCTTGGATCACGCCCACCGCGAATCCATGCGGAAGACGCCGGGCATCAAAGCCATCGTGCTCTACCCGATGAACGCGCTCGCCTCCGACCAAGCCGCGCGCTTTGCCCGCGCCATCTGGGATGACGAACGCCTTCGCGGCAACGTGCGCGTGGGGCTCTTCGTCGGTGGCGAAGAGGGCCGCTACCGCGAGATGGGCCCCGACCACGTCATCGACAACAACGACCGCCTGCGGAGCGACCCGCCCGACATCCTCCTCACCAACTACCGCATGCTCGACTTGCTCTTGCAGCGGCCCAAAGACACGCGCCTCTGGGCCCAGAACGCGCCCGATGCGCTGCGCTACCTGGTGCTCGACGAGCTGCACACCTACGACGGAGCCCAAGGCACCGACGTGGCCTGCCTCATCCGACGCCTGGCCACGCGCCTCGGCAGTGGTGAGCATCTCTGCGCCGTCGGCACGAGTGCCACGGTGGGCGGTGCAGCGGAGACGAAGGGCGAGCTTCTCAAGTTTGCCAAGACGCTCTTCGACCAGCCCTTCGATGACGATGCCTTCATCGGTGAATCACGCCTCACACCAGGCGAGCTCGCCACCTCGATGCATGCGCTGAAGCGCGTCGAAGAACGCGTGCCGACTGAGCACGGCCCCTGGCCTCAACCGGGCGAGCATGCAGAAACGCATATCGAGGCATGCATGGATGCATGGCTGAGCCCGAGGGATGCGGCGCGCCTGAAGACTGCGGAGGGCATCGACAGAGCAGGCCTGGGTGAGGTCGTGATGCGCCTGCCGATTGTCCAAGCGCTGCTCGAATCGGCCCATCAGGCGCCACGCTCGGTGCATGAGCTGGATGCCTGGCTCACCTCGCAATTGCCATCCTTTGCAACGCATTCCTTCGATGCGCGACAGAGCTGGATCGCCTCGGCCCTGAGCCTGATGTCGTACGCGAAGCGCAAAGTGGGC
>JBILQT010000144.1:0-18295 GCA_044373065.1 Sandaracinaceae bacterium | reverse complement strand
GAAATGGCCGGGCTCAGGAACGCAAGGAAGAGCGCCGCGAGAACCGAAACCACGGGATGAAAGCGCCTCGAACGGAACGTGCTCCTGCTCATTGAAGGCGATGGTGCATCGTTCCTCGGGCGGTGAACACTAATTTCCCCTCGCGCATTTCGCGGGGAGCGCCTTTCAGTTCTGAAACGTGTCTCAACCACCGAGCTCGCCCTGCGCCGCGCCGAGGATCGACTCCGCGAGGTTGCGAATCACCGTCTCGCTCTCGCCCTCCACCATCACGCGCAGCTTTGGCTCCGTGCCGCTCCACCGCACGACGACGCGTCCGTCCTTGCCAAGCTTCTTGGTCGCCGCCGCAATCGCCTTCTGCGTCTTGGGCAAATCTTCGAGTGGCTTCCGGGCCTTGAGCGTCCCGTTGACGAGAATCTGCGGCACACGCGTGAGGGCAGACTTCGCCAACTCCGAGAGCGGACGCTGCGCGCGCTGCGCCATCGCAAGGAGCTGAAGGCCAGCGACCAGGCCATCGCCGGTGGAGGCGTGATCGAGGAAGATCATGTGGCCCGATTGCTCGCCGCCGAGGTTGTAGCCGTGCGCCCTCATCTCCTCGACGACGTAGCGATCGCCGACCGCCGTGCGCACAAGCTTTCCGCCAGCTGCTTCCATGGCGCGCTCCAGCCCCAGGTTCGACATCACGGTCGCGACGAGCGTCTTCTTCTTCAGCTTCTTGTCGAGCAGCATCCGCTTGGCGCAGAGCGCCATGACGGCATCGCCATCGACCTCGTTGCCCTGCTCATCGATGACGATGAGGCGGTCGGCGTCGCCATCGAGCGCGATGCCGAAGTCGGCGCGCTGACGCTTCACCTCGGCCGCGCACGCACCTGGATGCACCGCGCCGCACTTCTCGTTGATGTTCTTGCCGTCTGGCTCGACACCAATCGCAAAGACCTCGGCGCCCAGCTCCTCAAAGACCGTGGGCGCCACGCGGTAGGCCGCGCCGTGTGCCGCATCCACGACGATGCGAAGGCCCTCGAGCGTGAGCTCGCTCGGGAAGGTCTGCTTCACGAAGGAGACGTAGCGACCCCGCGCATCATCGAGGCGCTCGGCCACGCCGATGTCCGAGCCCGTCGGGCGATTCTCATCGAGCTCATCGCTCTGAATGAGCCGCTCCAGCTCGGCCTCCGCAGCGTCGGGAAGCTTGAAGCCGTCGCGCCCGAAAATCTTGATGCCGTTGTCGTAATACGGGTTGTGCGAGGCGCTGATCACGACGCCTGCATCCGCGCGCATCGACGTCGTGAGGTGGGCGACCGCCGGCGTTGGCAGCGGGCCACTCAGCATCACGCGACCACCCCAGGCGCAGACGCCCGCCGAGAGCGCTGTCTCGAAGAGGTAGCCGGAGACGCGCGTATCCTTGCCGATGACCACGCGTGGCGCGTGCTTGGTCTTGGCGCGCAGCTGATAGACGATGCCTGCGCCGATCCGAAATGCCATCTCCGGCGTCATCGCGCCCTCGTTGGCCATGCCGCGAACCCCGTCCGTCCCAAAGAGCTTTCGTGTCATCCCTAAGTTGGTATCACGAGGCCGAACTCGGCTGCACGCAGTCTCCGCAGGGGGCTGAAGGACGCGGAAATGGCTCTCCAGGGCCACCAGGGCACGCTTTCCGCATCTGGAAACCCTGCACCTGGGGGGTCTGAGCACGCATTTCCACGTCTGGAAATCGCGCTCCGGTGGGCCTGGGGCCCTCCCTCCACCTCTGGAAACCCTGCGGATCACCCCCCAGGTGCGCAGCTTCCACGCGTGGAAACCTCATGGACCCCCCGGCGGCGCAGCACTTCCGCGTGAATTCGCTGCAAATCGCGAGGTCAGCGGGTGAGTGCGCGGTCGATGAAGGTCTCGACCTCGGTCGGGGAGAGCGGGCCGACGCGCTCGATACGCGCCTCATCGGAGAGGACGAGGTGGATCTCGTTCGGTGCGACCTGAAAGAGAGTCTGGAAGGCGGCGTCACGGTCGAAGAGCACAGGCATGTGAAGGCCGTAGCGGTCGCGCACCGAGGCGCAGAGGGCTGCGGACGACTGCCCCATCGCGGCGTCCTCGGAGACGAGAATCCACGCCTCAAAGCGCTCACCCAGCGCAGCGCGCCGCGCGTCGTAGATGCGATTCGCGTGTTCCTGAACGAAGGTGCGACAGGGCCCACACCACTCAGCGAGCTCGTAGATCCACACCGCCTCGTGCGCGCAGAGCTCATGCAGCGTGCGCGGGTTTCCGTCGCAATCGAAGAACGTCGCATCGACCGTCTGATCGCCCGTTTCGGTCCCAAAGGGTCCGCGCGGGGGACAGACGGGAACGCGATGCGCATCCGGAAGCGGTGCGTCGGGAATCGGCCCTCCGTCGCGACGGATGCGATCGGCATCGACTGGCTCAAGGATTGGCTCTTGCGGGCAGCCGACCGCGAGCACGGGCAGCACGAGAGCAAAGGCGAGAACACAGCGAGACGTCATCGAGCGCCTATCGTGGCCCGCGCAGGCAGTGAAAGAAACCTTCCGGCCGCATTCGCCCCGCAACGCACGGATGCGCTCCGCCTCCCGCTGCGGACAACGCACACGCGCAAGAAGAGCCATCGCCAGCGCATGGCGCGCACCTGTATCCTCGCCGCGTGACTTCGCTGACCCTCTCCGCGATTGAGAAAAAGCTCGGTGGACAGCCCATCCTGCGAGGCATCGAGCTGCAGGTGAAGGAGGGAGAACTCGTCGTGCTCGTCGGCCCCTCGGGATGCGGCAAGAGCACGCTTCTTCGCACGGTTGCCGGGCTTGAGTTCCCCGACGCCGGCACAATTCACATCGGCGCCAAAGACGTCACACAGCTGCCTCCGCGCGACCGCGATGTCGGGATGGTCTTTCAGAGCTACGCGCTCTACCCGCACCTCACCGTGCGCGAGAACCTCGCGTTTGGCTTGATGCTGCGCAAATCCGCGAAGAGCCTGATCGAGGAGCGCGTGCGCGAGGTCTCCTCGATGTTGGGGCTCGATGCGCTGCTCGACAGGTACCCGAAGGATATGTCCGGCGGGCAACGTCAGCGCGTCGCGATGGGACGCGCGATTGCGCGGCGCCCGAGCCTCTTTCTCTTCGATGAGCCGCTCTCGAATCTGGATGCTGCGCTGCGCGCTGAGGTGCGTGTCGAGATCAAGCGCCTCCATGCGCGCCTTGGCGCGACGATGCTCTACGTCACGCATGATCAAGTCGAGGCGATGACGCTCGCCGACAGGCTGGTCGTGCTGAACAAGGGCCGTGTCGAGCAGGTCGGGCCGCCGCTTGAGATCTACGAGAAGCCGCGCACGCGCTTTGTCGGCACGTTCTTGGGAAGCCCGGCGATGAACATGATTGCGGTCACGCGGAAGGAGCGCGCGCTTCATGCAGACGGCGTTGCGTACACGCTCTCACGCGATGTCTCGTCTGCGCGCGTCGAGCTCGGCGTGCGCCCGCATGACGTCCGCGTCGCGAGCGCGAGCGATGCGCATCTGACGATGCAGGTCGATGTGATCGAGGCGATGGGCTTTGAGGCCTATGCACACGGCAAGGTCGGAGCGGCGCCCTTCATCGCGCGCCTCGAAGGTGCAGCGGTGGCTGAGGTTCGCGCGGGCGCGACGCTTCCTCTGGCCATCACGCACGCGCATCTCTTCGACCAAGAGACGGGGCTCCGCATCGACGAGGATGACGTTGCGTAGCCTGCCGCTGCGCATGCGCGTGATCGCGCTCAGTGCCCTCGCGGCGCTCTTCTCCTGCATGCTCGTGATGCCGCGCCTCCTCGCTCAGGACAGCGCCGTCACCGTCCATCTCTGGCATGCGTACGGCGAGTCTGAGGGGCGTGGCCTTGAGGCAGCGGTGCATGCCTTTGAGCGCACACATCCGGGCATCGATGTCGAGGTCACAGCGATTCCGTTTGGTGCCTATGCCTCGAAGCTCGAGGTGGCGATTCCATCCGGCCATGGGCCCGACGCGTTCATCGATGCGCACGACCGGCTCGCGACGTACGTGCAAGCGCATGTGATTGCGCCCTTTGGTCCACTCTCGCCCGAGCTCACTTCGGACATCACCGCAGCCCATCTGGAAGCGCTGCAGTGGGACGGCGCGAACTACGGAGTTCCACTCAACGCGAAGAGCCTCGTCCTCTTTGTGAACCGTGCGCTGGGCGACCCCGATGTGTTCACCACACTCGAGTCCTTCCAAGCCTGGCGAGGCGCAGAGGGCATCGTCCCACTCGCTTGGGAGGTGGAGAGCACCTACGGCAGCGCAGCGCTCTTTCATGCGTACGGCGCGCACTTCCTCGACGAGGATGGCCACTACGCGTTGAGCAGCGAGCAAGGTGCCGAGGCGCTGCATCATTTGTCGCTCCTTCCACAGAGCGGCACCGTGCCCGAGGAGTCCTCGGGCGAGCTGGTGCGCAACCTCTTCCGAAGCGGGCATGCGCTCGCTGCCGTGAGCGGCCCCTGGCTCGCGCCTGACCTCAGCGAGATCGACTTCGCGGTGCGCCCGCTCCCGCATGTCGAGGCGGCCAACGGCGCACCGCTCGTCCCCTTCGCAACGGTCGAAGCGTTCTTCCTCAGCGCACGCGCAAGCGAGTCTGGACGCGGCACCGAGGCCCAACGCAGCGAGGCGCTTCACGCGCTCGGCGCCTACCTCGCAAGCACAGAGGGCGCGCGCATCCGCCTAAATGAAGGCGGGCACATCGTTGCGACGCGCTCGGCCTGGAGTGAGTCATCACCGCAATGGCAACGCGCATGTCGCGATGCGGCCGCCGATGCGCTGCCGATGCCGACGCATCCGAACATGAGCCGCGTCTTTGGCCCGACGGACCGCGCGATTCGCAAGGTGCTGCGCGGTGAGATGGATGCGCCAACCGCGCTGCTTGAGGCACGTCATCGCTTCGAAGACGAGACACGCGCACTGCCTGTAGAGCGCTCGCCGACGTTCGGCTTTGTCATCGTCTCCGCACTCCTTCTTGTGATCGTCTTTGCCCTCGCAAGGCAGGTGAGCTCGGGTGAGCAGCGCCTGGCGATCAAGCGCTCGATGCCTGCGTATGCCTGGGTGCTTCACGCGTTTGTGATCGTGCTTGTGCTCGTCGTCTTCCCGCTCGTCGTGGGCGCGCTGACGTCGTTCTACGCGGGCCACGGGCGTGACCTGCACTACGTCGGCACGGCGAACTACGAGGACATCCTCAGCGCACGCGGCGGTGCGCTCTTCGCGAGTGGTTCGTTCTACGTCGTGCTCGGCGTGACGGTGCTCTGGACGGTCGTGAACGTCGCCTTGCACGTCGGCATCGGCGTCTGCTTGGCGCTCTTGCTCTCGCGCCCCGCGCTGCATTTCAAGACGGCCTACCGCGTCCTTCTCGTGCTGCCTTGGGCTGTGCCCAGCTACGTCACCGCGCTCGCCTGGCGCGGCATGTTTCATCGCCAGTTCGGCGCCGTGAACGCCATCTTGAGCCTCTTCGACGTCGAGCCCGTGAGCTGGTTTGCGCAGTTCTCCACGGCCTTCACGGCGAACGTCACGACCAACGTTTGGCTCGGCTTTCCCTTCATGATGGTCGTCACGCTGGGCGCGCTGACCTCCATCCCGAAAGACCTCTACGAGGCCGCCGAAGTCGATGGCGCAACGCCCTTCGAGCAGTTCCGCCACATCACGCTGCCGATGCTCGCGCCCGCGCTCTTGCCCGCCGTGATGATGGGCGCGGTGTGGACGTTCAACATGTTCAACGTCGTCTTCCTCGTGAGCGCCGGCGAGCCTGATGGCACCACCGAGATCCTCGTCTCCGAGGCCTACCGCTGGGCCTTCACGCGCGGCCAGCAGACGGGCTACGCGGCCGCCTACGCGGTGCTCATCTTCGGCCTGCTCTGGCTCTTCTCGCGGTGGACTTCACCCAAGCCTGCACGCGCTCGGGCCTCGAAGGAGGCGACATGAAAGCGCGCTCTTTCCCGCTAGGGAAACAAGTAAGTTCTGTCGTCATCCACGCCGTGCTGATCGCGGCCGTCATCTTCGCGCTCTACCCGATTCTCTGGGTCGTCGCGCTCGCCTTCTCGGACGTCGTAACGCCCCAAGCGAGCGCCCTCCCCGCGCCGACCAATCCGTCTTTCGCGCACTTCGCAGCCGTGCTCGGGCGCGTCGATGGTGAGGGCCGCTGGCTCTTCGCAAGGCAGCTGATGAGCTCGCTCGTGGTCTCGATGTCGACGGCCCTTGTCGCCATCGCCATCGCCACCCCCGCGGCCTACGCGCTCTCGCGCTTCACCTTCGTGGGCAAAGAGTTCTCGGTGAAGAGCCTGCTCGCCACACAGATGTTTCCAGGCGTCGCCGCGGCCGTCCCGCTCTACCTCTTGCTCGACGCCATCGGCCTTCTCGACACGCTCTCGGGCCTTGTCCTCGTCTACGCCACAAGCGCCGTCCCCTTCGCGCTCTTTCAACTGCGCGGCGCCTTCGATGCGATCCCCAAAGAGCTCGAAGAAGCCGCGATGGTCGACGGCGCAACACGCTTCGGCGCCTTCGTGCGCGTCGTCCTTCCCGCAGCACGTCCAGCCCTTGCGATCACTGCGCTCTTTGCCTTCATGAGCGCGTGGAACGAGTTCGCCCTCGCAGCCACCTTCCTCACGCGCGAGGAGCACTACACCCTGCCCATCCTCTTGCAGAGCTACGCGAGCGAGCACAGCGCGAACATGGGCCACTTCGCCGCGGGAGCTATCCTCGTCTCGCTGCCCGTGATGGCGCTCTTCTACGTGCTGCAGAGGCAGCTGATCCACGGGCTGACTGCGGGTGGCGTGAAGGGATGATTCGCAGTGCGGCATGCGCACTGGTCATCGCCATTGGGCTCTACGCGAGCCCCGCAACTGCACAGTGCGTCGCATCGGGAACCGTCAGTGTTGGCTCCGCGACACTGGGCAATGAGACCGTTCGAGACATCGGCTTTCTCGCGCTGGATGTGACCTGGCCACCCGCCGCGGACGGGACCTTTGTGGCGCAACTGCACACGCCGATCGAAGCCACCTTCCCCGTGCGCGTCGTCCCGCTGACGCTCGTGTCTTCGCCCTTCCTCACGGTGAGCGTCCGTCTCGAGTTCGAGCGAAGCGTGGCCTTCGCAGAGCATCATCAGTTTCGTGTGACGGGCCTTCAACCAGGATGCGACGACGTTCACGTTGGGAACCCTCCGAGGGAAGACCTGGGACCCTCGCCGCCGCGCGCCACCCTTGGCCGCGTGGAGGTGAGAGTCGGTCGCGGACTAGTCCTCCATGCCGAGCCAGATTCGCCCGTGACCGTTCGTCTGACCTCAAGCTTGCGAGACGCCGTCGTGCTCGTTGTCGAACGCCGAGATGGGTGGACGCGCGTTGACGAGAACGGCGTACGCGGCTGGATGCGAACCGACCCAAGGCGGGAGCGCGTGCGCGTTCGAAGCCGCTGGTGGGGGTTCGGCGGCTTCACCGGACGACGTACGTACGTGTCGCGCCTTCCAGACCGCCATGCTTGCTACGTCGGGCCCGCGCTCTTTCGCGACCATGCCGCCATCCGCATGTCAGCCGACGAAGATGCACCTGCGTGGGCCACGATCACAGCGCCCGACTTGTTCATCGTGCGGGACTGCGGCGACGCGTACGTCGAGGTCGTTCATCTCCTCGGCCGCACGGGCCACTTCGGTTGGGTCAACGCCACTGAACTCGCGCGCGTTGGCGTGCTGCAATGCGAAGACACCCTCTTCGTTCAGAACCCAGCCACGCGCCGCATCTTCGTGGGCGCATCGACGAACGAAGCGCTCGCCGAGGGCGATGAAGTCACGCGCGTGGGTGACCACGCCGTCATCGGGCCTCCCTTCAACACGGTCACGTTCTGGTTCCTCACGGACGTCTGCGACGCGTGGCGTCGGCG
Source organism: Sandaracinaceae bacterium (assembly GCA_044373065.1). GTDB lineage: Bacteria > Myxococcota_A > Polyangia > Polyangiales > Sandaracinaceae > JAFLCL01. Next base: position 10,412 of record JBILQT010000144.1, on the reverse strand, counting down.
GCGGCGCTTCTTGGTCCGTACAGGCAACGACCCCGTGCGCGAAGTTCACAGCCACTGAACTCAAATCCGCGACGCGGTATCGTCCGCGCATGTTGCGTACCTCCTTGTTCATCGTCGCCCTGATGTCGCTTGGCTGCGGTGCCTCAGCAGGTTCGGAGCGTCCCTCGACCGTCCCTCAGCGCATCGAGCGCGCAGAACAGACCGACGAAACCCCGCGCGTCATCCCTCGGCGCGTCGCCGCCGCAGAGGCGATCCCGGCACCCTCGGGCGCGACGACACCGCGCGCGGATCGCCCGAGCGTCGCGCCGCCACCTGTGGAACCGCCCGCGCCTTAGCCCTGCGTGTAGAAGGCGAGGAAGCGCTGCGCGAGCTCGGGGATGTGCCCCATCCCGCACGAGACCGTACGCACGCCTCCGCGCACACGCCCATCACACGGAGCGAGCCTCGCCCTCGCCCACCGACTGCCGGGCACCGCAACGCGTCGATACGACACCGCACGCGCCAGCGCGCTTGCACGCTCTGCCTCACTGAGCGCCTCCACCCTCGTGTGCAGCGCGTCCTGCACGAGCGACTCCAAGAGCGCGAGCTCGCCCTCAAGGCGCCCATCACGGCCTTCCGTGGGCGTCGGCGTTCCGTCGAGCACAGACACGCTCCCATCCGGCGCGACCAAGAGCATCCGCGGCTCACCCTGAGGCACCGTGCGAAACACGCGAGCCGCTTCGCGCATCGACGCACAGGCCAAGTCGACGCTGCCCTGCGCTTGAAGCGAGGCCTCGCTGCCGTGCTGAATCAACGCTCCGAATGCATCACCACGCTCACGCCTCGCCCAGCGGTCGTGCGGCACCACAAAGATGAGCAGCCCGCGCTGTGCACGCTCGGCCCGTCGCCACACCGCACGCAGATCCGTACGCGCATCACCCTCCTGCGCAAAGCCGTGCGCCACGAAGATAGGCCACAGGCCCGCAGCCCCGATCATGATGTCGCGACGCTTCATGCGCGCTTCGACTCTGCAGCGCGCCGAGTCTTGGCTACGCCGAAACCTTCGTCTCGCTCACGCGCTCGATGAAGTAATCGCCGAGCACGAGCACATCCATCTTCGTACGCAGGAAGCACGCGAGCGCCTCCTCCGGCTTGTTCACGACGGGCTCGTTCTCGTTGAACGAGGTGTTGAGCACCATCGGCACCTGCGTGAGCTTCTCGTAGGCCGAGATGAGCGCGTGGTAGCGCGGGTTGTGCACCTTGGAGACGGTCTGAAGACGGCCTGATCCATCGACGTGACAGACGGCGGGGACCTTCTTGCGCTGCGCTTCGCGAATCTGAAAGACCTGCATCATGAAGGGCACGGCGTCGTCCTCCTCGAACCAGTCGATCGTGTGCTCTTCGAGGATCGAAGGCGCGAAGGGACGGAAGGATTCGCGGCGCTTGATCTTCGAGTTGAGGATGTCCTTCATGTCGCCGCGACGCGGGTCGCAGACGATGCTGCGGTTGCCGAGCGCACGCGGGCCCCACTCGGCCGAGCCCTGGAACCAACCGATCACCAGGCCGTCAGCAACGCGCGCCGCGGTGCGCGCCGTGAGGGCTTCAAGGTCGGGGATGAGCTCAACGGAGCAATGCGCCTCTTCAATCGCCTTCTGGTTCGCGTCGAGCACCTTGAGGACGGCCGCATTGTCGAAGCTCGGGCCCCAATACGCGTGCGGCATCGTCGTGCGTGCAGCGCGTGCGTGTTCACCGCGACTCAGCTTTTGGGCAACGACGGCTGCCGCACCAATCGCACCGCCCGCATCGCCCGCCGCGCTCTGCACGTAGACTTTCGTGTACGGCGTCATGCGACGCACTTTTCCGTTCGCGACGGAGTTGGCGCCGCAACCACCGGCAATCGTGACGGCGCTACAGCGATCGATCTCGTGCTGCGAGCGAAGCAGATGGAAGAACGCCTCCTCGTACATGGCCTGCGCCGAGCGGGCCAAGTCCTTGTGCCGCTGCGTGAGCTCGCCCTTCGGGTCGCGCTCGGGGCCAAGCAACTTCGCCATCTCGGGGCCAAAGAGCGCGCCCACCTTCGGCTCGCCGCCCTCCCAGGTGTACTCAACCTTCTCTTTGTGAAAGCGAAAGTACTGGAGCCCGATCTCAAAGCCACCGTTGCTCTTGAGCTTCACGAGCTCGCGCATCTCGTTGAGGTATTTCGGCTCACCGTAGGGCGCGAGGCCCATGACTTTGTACTCGTCGCCGTAGTGCGGAAAGCCGAGGAACTGTGTGACGCCCTGATAGAAGGCGCCGAGGGAGTGCGGGTAGAGAACGCGGTCACGGATCGTGATGCTGTTCGCCTCGCCAACGCCCCAGGCGGCCGATGCGAAGTCACCAAAGCCGTCGATGCTGACCGTCGTCGCACGCAAGAAGGGCGAGCAATAGAAGGCGGATGCGAGATGCGAGAGGTGATGCTCGATGCGGTGCACGCTGCCGGTGAAGCGCTTGCCCGGGAAGGCGCGCTCAAGCTCCGCCTCAATGCCCATGCGCTTGCCTTGGTTGCGCACGCGGTCGAGCAAGGTCGACCAGGGCGAGCGTCGGAGGGCAAAGCGCACCTTCTGAAAGAAGTTCGCCTTCGGGTCGGAGTTGAGCGCAATCGCCTCAACGTCGCCGAGCTGGATGCCTTCCTTCTCCAGGCAGAACGCAATCGCCTGCGAGGGGAAGCCCGCCCAATGCTTGATGCGCCGAAAGCGCTCTTCTTCGACTGCCGCGACGAGCACGCCATCGCGAAGAAGACAGGCTGAAGAGTCACCGTGGTAGGCGTTCAAACCGAGGACATAAGACGGCATAGAGGGGCTCGTTCTCGCACGCGTTGCAGCGCATTGCACCCGTGATGTCAGGCGCCGCAACATCGTTTCGCGCGAGCCCGCGAGCGTTCACTCCGTCTCGGCGCGCGCATCAAACGTCGAGATGCGCTGCAGCTCCTCGAAGAGCTTCTTCTCTTCGTCCGTGAGCGTCTCGGGGATGCGCACTTGCACCGTCGCGAAGAGGTCGCCCTTCTCGCCATCGGCCTTCGGATAACCCTTGCCGCGCAAGCGAATCTGACGTCCAGAGGAGGAGCCTGGAGGCACCTTGAGACGCAGCGAACCCTCGAGCGTCTTCACCTCAACGGTCGCACCCAAGGCAGCCTCCCAAGGCGAGACCGGGAGCATCGTGTGGAGGTTCTCACCCTCCAATCGAAACGGCCCCGTCGCGGAGAGCCTCACGACCAAAAGGAGATCGCCCGGCGCACCGCCTCCAACACCGGGATGCCCGCGCCCCTTGAGACGAATCTTCTGCCCGTCACGCACGGCTGCTGGGATCTTCACCGTGAGGCGCTGCTGCCCGCCCTCACCATCATCGAGCCCAATCTCGCGCGACATCCCGCGGTAGGCATCCGTCACCTCCAGCGTGATCTCCGCCTCAATGTCCTCACCCTGCGCCGCACGCGCGCGCCGACGACGACCTCCGCCCACGCCCTGCTGCTGTTGCTGCGCGAAGAACTGCTCGAAGATGGAGCCCATATCGGGTGCCCCGCCTCCAAACCCTGCGCCTCCGAAGTCGAACCCCGGGCTCTGCCCAGGCGGCGCTTGCCTGCCCTCGGAGATGGCCTTCCAGTTCGACCCAAACTGGTCGTAGAGGCGCCGCTTCTCCGTGTCTTTCAGGACCTCATGCGCCTCGTTGATCTGCTTGAACTTGTCCTCCGCGCCGGGGGCTTTGTTCACATCGGGATGGAACTTGCGCGCGAGCTGCCGAAACGCTTTTTGGATGTCGTCTGCGGACGCGTCACGCGCAACGCCGAGGAGTTTGTAGTAGTCGCTGCTGCTCACGGGTGGCCTCCGCGTGCACCCTGCGCACTCCTCACCCGGGTGGCAACCTCGCGGGCTTCATTCTCTGCCCCGCAGCTACGGGTTGATCGAGATACCTTCCAACACGAGGCGATACGTGGGTCGCCCAGCCGTGCGATCTTCCACGCGCATCGTGCACTCGATCACGACGCGCGACGGCGCTGCAGCACCAGGCGTGAAGTCGAGCCCGCCCTCGTAGGCGACCGTCACGCCCCACCAGGCGAGGTTCGACGTCATGATCGAGAAGGCGCGCGATTGAAGGCGACCGCCAAGCCAGACCTCGCGGATCGTCTCCCCGTCGATGAAGGCCTCGTGCTCGCCATCGGGCATCGAAGCGCCCTCATGCGGAACCGCCTTCAGCCAGGTGCGATGCAGATCCATCAGCATGAACTCAGGCGGGAAAGGCAGCTCACGCGGGAGCTGTGAGTCGAAGGTGACGACCTCGCCCTCTTGTGTGAGTGAGAACGCTCGGCCTCCATGCGGCCCGAGGCCAATCATCACGATGCGGTCTCCGCGCTTCTCCACGACGGCGCGAAAGCTCTGGCTCTCGGTGCCGTACTCCACACGCACCTGCTGATCGATCGCGAACTCCACCGCGTAGCTGCTCGGCGTGTGGAGCGTCCCCATCGGACGGGGAGTCACTGTCGGGCGCGCTTGTGCGGAAGGGCCGCATGCGATTGCGAGGCAGGCGATGGCAAGGAGGATGAAACGACGCATGACGTCATCGTGCGCGATGGAGGAGCGCTCGCAATCCGACCGTGCGCCCATGCTACAAGCCGCCGCTCTGGAGGTGCCTATGCATCAGGACTCGCGCGACGACACGGACTTCGATGATCACTTCCACGACGAGTGCGGCGTGTTCGGCATCTGGGGCGTGAAAGAAGCCTCGAACCTCGCCTACCTCGGCCTGCACGCATTGCAGCATCGCGGACAAGAGAGCGCAGGCATTGTGTCGAGCGACGGCCATCGTCTCTTCGCGCATCGCGCGCTCGGCTTGGTGCAAGACGCCTTCAGCCAGACGACCCTCGAGAGCCTGCCGGGCGACTGCGCGATTGGGCACGTTCGCTACAGCACCGCGGGTGGCGCTGGGATCAAGAACGCACAGCCGATCGCCGTCGACTACGCGCAGGGCTCGCTCGCCGTCGCGCACAACGGCAACCTGACGAACTTCGATGAGATGAAGGCACGTCTTGAGGCGCAGGGCTCCATCTTCCAGTCGAGCAGTGACACGGAGGTCATCGTCCATCTCGTCGCGCGCTCGCAGGGCAAGGATTTGGTCGAGAAGATCATCGACTCGCTCCGCCAGATCGAGGGCGCCTACTCGCTCGTCTTCCTCACGACCGATGCGCTCATCGCTGTGCGCGACCCCTACGGCTTTCGTCCGCTCTGCCTCGGCAAGCTCAAGGGAGGCTTTGTCTTCGCGAGTGAGTCGCCCGCCTTTGAGCTGATCGACGCGGAGTACATCCGCGATGTTGAGCCAGGTGAGGTCGTGGTGATCGACCGCGCGGGGATGACCTCGCACAAGCCCTTCGAGGCACGCACGCAGCGCTCCTGCATCTTCGAGCACGTCTACTTCGCGCGCCCGGATACGAGCCTTGGCGGCATCAGTGTGTACGAGGCGCGCAAGCGTCTCGGCATGCGCCTGGCGATCGAGCAGCCCTGCGATGTCGATGTCGCGATCGCGGTTCCAGACAGCGGTGTGGCCTCGGCGATGGGCTTTGCGCAGCAGCTCGGCGTGCCCTTCGACATGGGGCTCATTCGTAGCCACTACGTCGGCCGCACCTTCATTGAGCCCGCGCAGTCGATTCGCCATTTCGGTGTGAAGCTGAAGCTCTCGCCGGTGCGCAAGGTGCTCGATGGCAAGCGCGTTGCGGTGATCGACGACTCGATCGTGCGGGGCACCACGAGCCGCAAGATTGTCCGCATGCTGCGCGATGCGGGCGCCAAGGAAGTGCACCTGCGCATCAGCTCGCCGCCCACGCGCTGGCCCTGCTTCTACGGCATCGATACACCCTCGCGCGCCGAGCTCATCGCCTCGACGCACAGCCCCTCGGAGATTGCGAAGTACGTCACGAGCGACTCGCTTGGGTACCTCTCGATCGAGGGATTGCACGCGGCGGTGATGGGCGTCCCGAGCGCGCGTGTGGGCCCCGAGTCACGCAACGGATTCTGTGATGCGTGCTTCAGCGGCGAGTACCCCGTCGCGCTCGCGCCGGATGGTCAGCACGGCAAGCGCTCGCTTCCTCTGGCTTCGGTCTGAAGGGTTTCGCTCCAGAGACAGACCTGCAAAGGTAAGCACGATGTCGAACTCACACGTCTGGTTGGCTTGCAGCAGCGCATCGCTCCTCATCTCGCTCGCGGGATGCGGAGGCACGGCGCCCACCACCGCATCGACCACGCCCGCGCGCACCTACACGCCTTGCGAGAACCCAGCGCAAGTTCGACTCGCACCGACTGTGTGCTTTGACCCCGTGGGCAGTACCTGGCGCGTTGTCGCCGATGCACCCGGAGGTCACTACGACTTCCGCATCGCACTGCTCGCAGGTGGCCGCGTGCGCTCCACCGATCACCCCGCCGCAGGCCCTGGCACCGACGAGTGGTTTGTCGAAGACGACACGCTCCGCATCTTTCTCGGCAACCGCTACGTCGAGTATCGCGGGCGTCTTCAGAACGGCAGCGTCTTCATCGGCGAGGCCTCCAACGTGCGTGGCGACACCTGGGAGTTTCGCGCCGATCGCGTTCACGAGGGCGGCCAGTGCCAGGTGAATGAGCTCGTGACGCACGCGGGCGATGAGCCGGGGTGCTACTCGGCCGCAGGCTCAAGCTGGACGATCCAGGCAGGCAGCCGAAGCTTCGACATCGCACTCAGCGCGAACGGCGCCATCGCCTCCAGCGACGCGACCGACACCACGCCCGCGAACGACCGTTGGCAACAAGAGGGCGGCACGCTCCGCCTCTCGTTCGACGATGGCGCAAGCACCTTCACCGCCGTGCTCGACCCCGCCCATCTCGACCGACTCGAGGGGCAGATGAGCGGACGCGCATCCGGCGCGTTCACAGCCACGGCCACACCCTCCTACGCCCCTCCTGCACGCTGAGTTTCCGATGGCGAACCACGACGAAGATGATGACGACGACATCGCCCATGTTCACGACCTGAACGAGGCGCGTGACCCGAAGAACGGCGATCGCTGGGACGCTGCGCAAGAAGGCGCCGAGCTCTTGAGTGAGGGCGACAATGCGGGCTCGGTGGCCGAACTGGAGCGCGTGATCCGTGAGGATGCGGACAACGAGTACGCGCTCTTCTTCTTGGGCAATGCGCACTTCGAGGGCGCGCGCTTCGACAAGGCGATGAAGGCCTATCTCGAGGCCGTGCGCGTGAAGCCCGGCTACCTCGGTGCACTCGCTGGTGTCGGGCACTCGCTCCGCATGCTCGGCAAGCATCACGAGGCGCTGCGCGTGGCCAAGCAGATCCTCCTCAAGTCGAAGGATGATCCAGACGGCCTTCACATCGCCGGGCTCGCGCACTTCGCGATTGGGCAAGGCCATGCGGCCGCCTCGTACCTGGAGCGCTTCCTCGCAACGAAGCCCGAGATTGAAGCCGCCCAAGAGGCGCGCGGATTGCTCGACGTGGTGCGCGGTCAGTTCGAGCAAGACCCCGACTTGAGCTGACGCGATGTGGCTCGTCATCCCTTGCTACAACGAGGCCGAGCGCCTGGATGAGGAGGCCGTCGCGCGCTTGCTCGATGACGCGCGCGTGAACGTCCTCTTCGTCAACGACGGCTCAAGCGATGGCACGAGCGCGCTCCTTCAGCGCCTCGTGAGGCGTCACGGTGAGCGCGTGCGCGCTCTGGAGCTTGCGGTGAACGGCGGCAAGGGAGAGGCCGTGCGACGCGGCATGTTGGAGGCGCTCTCGCTCAGCACACCAGGCGACATCGTCGGCTTCTTCGACGCGGATTTCGCGACGCCGCCCGAGGAGCTTCCGCTGCTGCTCGACGCCATTGAGTCGAAGGGCGGCAAGGTTGCACTCGGTGCCCGCATCGCGCGCCTTGGGGCCCACGTGGAGCGCAGCGCTGTGCGCCACTACATCGGTCGCGTCTTTGCGACGGCAGCCTCGACGGTGCTGAGCCTCAGCGTCTACGACACGCAGTGCGGCGCCAAGCTCTTCCGCGATGTCCCCGCATTGCGCGCCGCCCTCGCCGTCCCTTTCCGCTCGCGCTGGGCCTTCGATGTCGAGTTCATCGGGCGCCTTCTCGCAGGCGATGTGAACGCACCGGGCCTGAGCGAGGCCGACTTCATCGAGGTGCCGCTCCGCACCTGGCGAGACAAGCGCGGCTCGAAGCTCAGCAGCACCGCGATGCTCCGCGCAGGGATGGATGTGCTCACGCTCGGGGCTCAGGTCGCAAAGCGCGGACGCGGCGGGTTCTTTCCCTCGTAGCCAGCGCTGAAGGTGCTTGCTTCGCACACGCATCCGCTCGGAGGATTGCGCATGCGAGAGACGACCGAGGACCGAACCGACCTGAAGGCACGCAGACGCGCAGAGCGCTTCGGGCCCTACCGCGTCATCGAGCCGCTCGGTCGTGGCGGCATGGGTGAGGTGCATCTCGCGGTGCACACGCCCTCGCAGGGCATCGAGCGCTTGGTCGCATTGAAGCGCCTGCGCACGGACCTCATGTCCGATGTGCGCTTCGAGAAGATGTTCCTCGATGAGATGCGCATCGCGACGCGTGTCGCGCACCCGAATGTCTGCCGCGTGCTCGACGCGGGAAAGATCGACGGCGTGGCCTATATCGCGATGGACTTGCTCATCGGCATGCCGCTCTCGGAGGTCATGGGCTACGCGGGCGCATCGTCCGATGCATCGCTTCACGCGGCCTGGCCCAACGTCGTCTGTCGCATCGGCGCCGATGCCTGCGAGGGGCTTCACGCCGCGCACGAGCTCCGCGATGCCGAGGGGCAATTGCTCGGCGTCGTCCATCGCGATGTGAGCCCCGACAACCTCTTTGTCGGCTTCGACGGAGTCACCCGCGTCATCGACTTCGGCATCGCGAGCGCACGCGAGAAGCTGCACCGCACCGCCACTGGCGAGCTCCGCGGCAAGCTCTCGTACGCCGCCCCCGAGCGCCTCTCCGATGGCCCCGTCGACAGGCGCACCGACGTCTTCTCGATGGGCGCCGTCCTCTGGGAGGCCATCGCCCTGCGCCAGCTCTTCCCGCACGACGACCCCGCCGCCGCGATGCGCGCGATTCGCTACGGCCTCACGCCCCCTTTGCGCGACGCACGCCCCAACGTCGCCCTCGACCTCGACATGGCCGTCGCCCAAGCCCTCGCCGTCGACGCCGACCGCCGCTTCCCCACCGCACGCGCCCTCGGCGAGGCCCTCCTCGAAGTCCCCGCAGGCGAGGGACAGCCCGCAGGCGCCCCCCAGGTCGCCGCCTGGATGGACCGCCTCTTCCAAGGCGCCCACGAGCGCCAGATGCGCATCGCCACCCACGCCTTCAGCGTCCCAACCGACCCCTCCTACCAACGCGGCAACCGCACCACGCAAGCTCCTCTGCCGCCCACGAGCAAGGTGCGTTTCGACAGCACGACGCTGGCTATCGCGGGCGTGAGCGCAGGCGTCGGCATCGGCGTCGGCTGCGTGCTTGGCTGGCTGCTCTCGTGAAAAGCAAAACGGGCCTGCATCGCTGCAAGCCCGTGCGTCACGTCTGCTGAGGCCTGGTCACGTCGCGACAGCGACTTTCTCTTCGTCGGAGGACGTCGCGGCATGGCCCTCGCGGAACTTGTCGATCGGCGCGAGCGCCTTTTTGACGGCTTCGACTTTGGCGGCGTAGTCGGGGGCTGTCTCGTCCAGGTTGCTGTACCAAGCGATGACCTGCATCGTGTAGTTGCCGATGGCCTCGTTGAGCGCGCGCAGCGGCTCCGCAATCTTCGCCTCTTCCGCTGCATCGAGCGGCGCCGTGATGCCGAGCACGTCGCCATACGCCGCGTGCGCAGCGCGCACGTTCGTCACGTAGTTCGCGCCGATGAGGCGATTGAGGTCGGTCTCCACCGCGCCGACGATCCAATCCAAGCGCTTCTGGCTCTCGGCGTACTCACTGATGTACTCGATCTTCAAGAAGCCCATGCCGTCGCCAAAGAACTGCGCGTAGAGCTCCGCAGCACGCTCACGGTCGGCGCGATCGACTTCTTCGGAGAGTCCCTCAGCCGCGCCCAAGCGCTGCTCGAACGAGCCCCAAGCCCTATCGACCCGCAAGTCCACCGGCCGCGAATCCACACCCGCGCGCGCCACAGCTCCGAAGACCTCGGTCAACGACCCCACACGACGCTGCACACGCGACGCAGCCGTCGCGATGGCCTCAATCGGGGTATCCGGGACGTTCTGCAAGAGCTGATTCCCCAAGCTCAACCCGTTCGCAGCACTGGTGCGCGGAGCACGGATGTAGCGGGAGACATCGAGGGACAGGTCGGCCATGAGGAACTCCTTTGGTGTGAGGTGCGAACGAGGGTAACGAGGGGTCGGGGGAAAGAAAACGGCCCCGCGCGGTGGGCGCGGGGCCGGGG
>JBILQT010000476.1:0-4161 GCA_044373065.1 Sandaracinaceae bacterium | reverse complement strand
AACGCGAGTTCAGCCGATCTCACGCTCGCAGATGGGGCTGCAGCCAGCCACCGACGTTGGTCAACTTCATGGTGAGAGCGTCTGCGTGCGCGCGCTGAACACTGAAATGACGCGTTGGTGATATCACTCGCGCCGCTTGCTCAATTACGACCGCGTAGAGGCCAAAGGCCTTGTCAAAACCTTCGGCGCCACACGTGCGCTCGCAGGCCTGGATGCGCGCTTTCTGCAAGGTGAGACGACGGTCGTCGAGGGCCCGAACGGCGCGGGCAAGAGCACGCTGATGGGCATCTTGAGTCTCCTCGTGAAGCCCTCACGCGGCACGCTGCGCTTTGGCGATCACGATGCCTTTGCGGAGGCATCCACCCTGCGCGGAACGGTGGGTGTGCTCGCGCATGCAGCGCTCCTCTATCCCGACCTCTCCGGCATGGAGAACCTTGAGCTTGCAACCTCGCTGCACGGACTCTCGCGTGAGGTCAGCAAGCCGCGCCTTGAGCGCGCGAAAGAGCGCTACGAGCTCGGCACCTTTCTCGACCGGCCTGCGCGCACGTATTCACGCGGACAGCTTCAGCGTCTCGCACTTGCACGCGCCCTCCTTCACGAGCCCAAGCTCGTCTTGCTCGACGAGCCCTCAACCGGCCTTGATGCGGCTTCGACCAAGCGCCTTGTCCGCGTCGTCGATGAGGAGCGCGCACGCGGCGCCATTGTTGTCGTCGTCACACATGACGAGGCCTTCGCCAATGCGATTGCGACGACCAAGCTTCGCCTCGCACGCGGTCGCACGGAGGCCGCATGAGCAGCCAGGTCTCGTTCGTGAAGGCCGCGCTCGCCATCGCCAAGAAGGATGTCGCGATTGAGCTGCGCACACGCGAGATCACGGTCTCGACCGCCTTCTTTGCACTGCTGATCGCGTCGCTGTGCTCGCTCTCGTTCTATGTCGACAACGTCGTCTCGCGGAACATCGCACCGGGCGTGCTCTACACAGCCGTCGCGTTCTCCTCGGTGCTCGCCATCTCGCGCAGCTGGGCCCGTGAGCGCGAGCAAGATGCGATGCGCTCGCTTCTCATCGCGCCCATCCCGCGCATCGCGATCTACGCCGGCAAAGCGCTCTCGACGTTTGTCTTCTTGAGCCTCGTCGAGCTCTTGCTCGTGCCACTCGTCGGGGTGCTCTACCGCGTCGACTTGTTCTCGGTGGCCGCACCGCTCGTGATGATCCTCGTCACCGCCACCCTCGGCATCGTGCTCGCAGGTTCTCTCTTCGGCGCGATGACGGTGCGCACAAGCGCGCGCGATTTGATGCTCAGCGTGGTGCTTTTTCCACTGCTCACGCCGCTCTTGCTGGGTGCGGTGGTCGCAACGCGCGAGCTCCTGGGCGACAACGCGGGCGAGATGTGGGCGTGGATGAAGATCCTGCTCGCGTATGACGTGACTGTGCTCCTCGCGGCGCTCGGGATGTTCGACAGCCTTGTCTCTGAGTAGCAGGCGCGTTGACGGCGATGTCATCCATCCCTATCGGCGCCAATACTCGGCTTGTGTTGGCCGCCTGACGCGTTGCCGCTGACGTCAACGAAGCATCGATGTTGCGCTCCTGTGATGCGCCAACACATCATCCGCGCATGTGGCTCCACGGCGAATCCAAGAAGACCAACATGCCCACCGCTGAAGAGGCGCTGCCCGGAAGGGCTACGCCCATGCCTGTCCCCGAGACGCACTTCGTCCACGGTCGACGCATCGTGCCGCCCTTCCCTGAGGGCCTTGAGATCCTCGACATCGGCATGGGTTGCTTCTGGGGCGCCGAGCGCAAGTTCTGGAAGATTGAAGGCGTCTACACGACGGCCGTGGGCTTCGCCGCGGGCTTCACCAAGAACCCGACCTACAAGGAAGTCTGCACGGGCGGCACAGGACACAACGAGATTGTCCGCATCGTCTTTGACCCGAAGAAGGTCTCGCTCGAAGACTTGCTCAAGGCCTTCTGGGAGAACCACGACCCGACCCAGGGCATGCGCCAGGGCGGCGACATCGGGACGCAGTATCGCTCGGGCATCTACACGCACGGAGACGCGCAGCGTGAGGTCGCGCTCAAGAGCCGCGCGGCCTACCAAGAGGCGCTGACGAAGGCGGGCAAAGGCACGATCACCACCGAGCTGCTCGATGCTGCGCCCTTCTATTACGCCGAGGAGTACCACCAGCAGTACCTCGCCAAAAACCCTGACGGTTACTGCGGTTTGGGCGGCACAGGCGTGTCGTGCCCCATCGGCTTGAGCCTCGCGTGAGCACAACTTTCTCGCTCATTCAGCACGCAAGATTTTGGTTTCAGCGCGCAGGTGCTCCCCGTGCTCGCAACTTCGTTGACTGCGCGCGCCGTCCGCGCCGTGGCGCCCGGAAGGTCCGACTGAGGCGTACGCTGCGTACGTCGCAGGGAGGGCCTGAGGACGTAAGCCGCGATCAAACCAAAAGATAAGTGCCATGCAGCGCACTTTTGCGGCGTTCGTCTTCCTTGGAGCCCTTCTCCTTTTTGCCCTCGAGCCCATGGCCGGACGCATCGTCCTGCCGCTCTTTGGCAGTGCCTTTCACGTCTGGTCGACGACGCTGCTCTTCTTCCAATGCACGCTCGTCTTGGCCTACGCGTACGCGCACCTCGTCGCGCCGCGCATCGGCGCCTGGCACCTCGTGCTCCTGGGGCTGACCTTCCTCGCACTGCCATGGACGCTGCTCGCAACCCAGGCGCACCCGGATGGCGAGGGCGTCTTCGCACTCTTTGTGTACCTCACGCGCATCGCACTCCTGCCCTTCTTCGCGCTCGCAACGACGACGGTGGTCGCGCATGGATGGTGGCAACGACGAACGAATGAAGCGCCGCTCAGCCTCTACGCGATCTCGAATGCGGGCTCGTTCATCGCGTTGATTGGCTATGTAGTTGCAATCGAGCCCTGGCTTGGAGTGCGCGCGCAAACGCTTGGTTTTGTGGGGCTCTTCGCGGTGTACGGGGTGACGGCGGCGGGCGCGTATCGGATGTCGAGTCCGAGTCCGAGTCCGATTCAGAGTCCGATTCAGAGTCCGATTCAGAGTCCGATTCAGAGTCCGATTCAGAGTCCGATTCAGAGTCCGATTCAGAGTCCGAGTTCGAGTCCGAGTCCACTCGCGTGGCTCATTCTTTCACTCACCACCTCCGCCCTCCTCTACTCCGTCCTCAACGTCATCACCGTGGACATTGGCAACCTGCCGATGCTCTGGGTGTTGCCGCTCAGCGCGTACCTGCTCTCGCTTGTGCTCGCCTTCTCCGGCCGCCTCATGCCGCAAGGGCTGAAGCGCTTCTGGCCGCTCATCGCGGTGCTGGGTCTCGTCGCCTTCGCGCTCTCGGCGAAGCTGCCCGTGTTCCTTCTCGCGGCCATCCACACAGGCGTGCTCTTTGTGCTCGCCTGGGTCGTCCATGAGGCGCTCGTTGCGCTCCGCCCCGAGCCTGCACAGACGACGCGCTACTACCTCATTCAATCCATCGGAGGCGCGCTCGGAGGAGCGCTTGTTGCGCTCGCTGCACCGCAGCTCTTCACGCGTCTTTGGGAGTACCCGCTCGCCCTTCTTCTCGTCTTTGTGACGACCCTTTTGCATCGCAGGACGGACGCCGAGAAGGCTTTGGGCCCATGGCCTTTCGTCATCGGTGCGGCCCTCTTCATCGCGGTCTCATGGCGGGTCTTCACTGGCGGAGCGCAACAAGGCGAGCGCGTCATTGCCACCGAGCGCAGCCCCTACGGCGTGTATCGCATCGTCGAGCGTCAGACCGAGCTCGGCACGGAGCGTGAGATTGTCAGCGGCGACACAACGCATGGTCGCCAATTCACTTCGGGCCCCTACGAGAACGACGCGATCAGCTACTACCACCGCGAGGGTTGCCTCGGTGATGCACTGACCATCTTGGCCACCCGCGGAAGGCCACGTGCACTCGGTGTGATCGGCCTCGGCGCAGGCCTTGTCACAACGCATCTGCGGGCCGATGAGACGCTCGATGTCTACGAGATCGATGCACTCGATGTGACGCTCGCCGAGGAGCACTTCACCTACCTCGCACACGCACGCGGTGAGGTGCGTATGCACATCGGCGATGCACGGACACTGCTCGAAGCCGAGGGCGATCGCGGCCCGATCTTTGACCTCCTGCTCGTCGAC
>JBILQT010000143.1:0-18324 GCA_044373065.1 Sandaracinaceae bacterium | reverse complement strand
AATCTTGGCCTCGCGAGCGACAACTACCTTCGCTTCGTGGACCACTACCGCGCGGCCTACGGCACGTACCCACCCGTGCCCTACATCACGAGCAGCTACGACATCGCTGCCCTGATGCTTCTCGGAATTGCGCAGGCACGAAGCACGGAACCCGAGGCCATCACGGCCGGGGTTCGCGCGGTCTCGGGCCCCGACGGCGTGACCGTTTCCTCAGGTCGACTCGCTGAGGGTCTGCGTGCCCTGCAGTCAGACCCACAGGTTCGGATCAACTACGACGGTGCGGCGGGCAGCGTTGACCTCGACGCCAACGGTGACGTTCGTGGACCCTTCGAGATTTGGGGACTCAACGAGGCGGCCACTGCGATCACGCTGGTTCGACCCTTCCGAGAGTCGGAGTTCACACGATGAGATTTGCCCCCCTCACACTCGCCGTTCTGCTGGCCGCATGCAGCCCGGCACAAGTCCCCTTCAGCGTGGTTTTTCCCTCCGAAGAAACCTTTGTCGTCACCTCGACGATGAGGGTGCGCGTCTTCCCCGCGGCGGCCTCGACTTGTCCCTCGCTCGTCGGGCGCGCGAGCCGTGACATCGATATCTCCGAGGCAGCGCTCTTCGATCGCACTCAGATCGATCCGTGCGCCTTTCGCGCGGGAATCTCGCTTCCCGATACCGGCTCCGGTGACCGACTCTTTCTCATCGAGTCGTTCGATGACCGGGGCAACACCATCCTGGTCGGTTGCTCGCAAGACGAGGTTTACGGTGGCGCTTCGGTCACGGTGAACATCAGCACAACCGATCGCTATCCAATGGCGCGCATGGAAAATCCATCGACACAGACAGCCGCCGAGCGCTGCGCAGGTGGCGTATGACGTTGCGTATCGCAGGGCTGGTCTCCGCAGGGCTCATCTCCGCACTGGCGCTTGCACCGACAGCGCATGCACAGCGGACACGACGCGAGCCGGTGGCCGAGGTTGCAGCGCCACCTCCAAGCGCGCTCGCCCAGGCCGAGCAGGCCTACCTTGATGTCGACTTCGCGACGGCACTCACGGCGGCACAAGAGGCGCTTCGCGAAGGCGGGCACACACCGCAAGAGTTGATGCGCATCTACCAGCTTCTGGGCGTGTGCTCGGCGGCGGAGGGCCATGCTGAACGTGCGCGCGATTTCTTCCTGCGCATGCTCGCGATCGACCCCGATGCCGAGCTCGACGACACCGTGCCGCCGCGTCTCCGCGCGCCCTTCTTGGAGGCGCGCGGCATCGTCGGTGCGCGCCCCGCACGCCTTGGCGCAGAGGTCGGCATCGCACGCGCACAGAGCGCCGTACACGTTGCGTTCACCGATCCGTTCCAGGTCGGACAGACGGTCGTTGTGCACGCGCGCATTGAAGGGCAAGCCGAGTTCACCTCCTCGGAGGAGCGCGCACGCGCCTCGATCGACATGCCCCTCGCGGGCAGTGGCGATGCAGACCGCGTCGAGTATTGGCTTGAAGTTCGCGACCCCTTTGGCAACCAAGTGCTCACGCTTGGGACCGAGTTCGAGCCCCGTGTCGTCGGCCGCATGAGCGTCGCTGCAGGGCCAGCCGCGGGCGGCGGTGGCGGTGGCAATGTGCTCGAAGAGCCTTGGTTTTGGATCGTCGTCGGCGTTGTCGTCGCGGGCGGCGCGACCACGGGCGCTGTCCTGGGCGTGCAGGCGAGTCAGCTTGAGCTGCGCAGCACGGTCGACTTCCGCACGCAGTGAGCTGAAACAGTGAGCTGACACGATGCGCTGAAACGAGTCGAGGCCTCCGGGGAGGCCTCGACTCGTTTCAATCGTATTGCAATACGGTTGATATGGTGTTCAATCGCGGAAGTTGATGAACTGAAGCGGCAGCTCGAAATTCTGCGCGCGCAGGTAGGCGATGGTCTCCTGAAGCTCGTCGCGCTTCTTGCCGCTGACGCGCACGAGATCGCCTTGAATCGAGGCTTGGACTTTGATCTTCGAGTCCTTGATCGCCTTGATGATCTCTTTGGCCTTCTCCTGCACGACGCCCTCTTTGAGCGTGATGAGCTGCCGCCACATTTGTCCGCCGACGGGCGCTGCGGGCTTCATGTCGAGTGCGAGGAGCGAGACCTTGCGCTTGATCATCTTCTCCTCGAGCACGGCGAGCGCACCTGCGACGCGCCCCTCGCTGTTGGCGCGGATCACGATGCCCTCATCCGTCTCCTCGACGGTGGTCTCGGTGCCGCGAAAATCGAAGCGGGTGCCTATCTCACGCACGGCCTGATTGAGTGCGTTGGTGAGTTCGTTGCGATCGAGTTTGTTGACGATGTCGAAGGTGGGCATGGCGGGAATCTTTGCGAGACGCGCGTGCGTTCGCAACAACGATCACCAAACTGAACCGCGAGACCGCGATTCAGTTTGGGGATTTTGTTGGAGGGACTGATGCAGTCCCTCCCCCGACCTGGCCAAGCCAGATCGGGTCCCCCACCCAACTCCGCTTCGCGACAAGCGGAGACACATTTGATCTCCGATCAATGCGTCTCCGCTTAGGCTTCGTGCGAAATGAGCGCTCCCAACACGATTCGCGTTCGGCGCACGGATGCGCCGGACGGTGCGACGTATCGAGCCCATGCCGATGCAGGCGCGCTTGAGTTCCTCGTGCTCGGCACGCTCCCGCCCAACGATCCGACGCGCCTCTTCATTGCGACGCTTGCTCTCGCCCTCTCACTCGCGCTCGTCGCGTGGGATGTCCGCTTCTTCTTCGCACTCATGGGTTCGTTTGTCGTGGGTGCGTACGCGCTACGCGTGGCCCTTCGGATGGCGCGAAGGTGGTCCCGTCGCGTGCACTTCATCGCGATGAATGACGGCCTGCACGTGGATGCCGGGCTCCTTGAGAATGCGGTCGAATTGACGGCAACGGAAGCGAGCCGACTTCGCATCGAAGAGCAACGCGAGGCGCGTCAGCGTCGCTATCCGCTCTCGACCTGGTGGCTCATCGCCGAGGGAGAACTGGGCGAGCGCATCGAGGTGGTGCCGCTCTACGACGAGGCCTCGGCGCGCTGGGCGGTGCAAGCGCTGAGGGAGTTCTTCGCGCGTCACGAGGCGCCGACCGCCGCGGCCATTCCTGACGCCGTGCGCGCGCTCGGTCCGCGTCCGACGCGCATCACGATCACAGAGCCGCATGAGGATCTCGACCGCCAATGTGGTTGCTCGAATGCGTGGACGATCTCAATTCGCTGGGGGCTCACCCGCCGCGTCGTCGCCTCGACCGTGATGTACGTCGGGCTGCTGATCGTCGGAGGCCTGGGCCTCTTTGCGGTGCGTCATCCCTTTTTCTTTGTGCTCCACCTCCTCGCGGCAATGACGGGGCTCATCGGCACGGTGATCTCCCTTCGCAACCTTGAGATGGGCCGCAAGGGCGTGACGCGTGTGCTCGTGAGTGACCAGGGCGTGCAGTGGTGGACGGCACCCTTTCGCATGTCGCACCAACCCGCCTGGCCCAAGGCGTTGCGCTTCACACGCGCGCGTGCGCTGACCTCTCCGGTGGGCGACCCGAGCCAGGTGGTGATCACCCAGGCGGACGGAATCAGCCACACCTTCGAGCCCGCGCTCACGCTCACGCAAGCCGAGGCGGACTATCTCGTTCGCGCCATCGCGTCGTTTCGGAAACGCGAAAACGCGTAGCGACTCTTGGGTCGTGCGAAGCTTTGCGTCTTCGCATGCTGCTCACCATCACCACGACGCACTCCCCCGCGACCGACCTTGGCTTCTTGCTCTTGAAGCATCCCGACCGCGCACAGTCGGTCGCGCTCGGCTTTGGCACCGCGCACGTCTTCTATCCGCTCGCGACCGCCGAGCGAACCACCTGCGCGCTCTATGTCGAGGTCGACCCTGTGGGCCTTGTGCGTGGCACCGGCGGCGAGAGTGAGGGGCCGCTTGCGCAGTACGTGAACGACAGGCCCTACGTGGCCTCTTCGTTTCTCTCCGTGGCGATCAGCAACGTCTTTGGCACCGCGCTCTCGGGCATCGCGAAGGAGCGTGAACAGCTTGTGAAAGAAGCGATTCCGCTTGAGGCGGTGGTCGCGCAAGTGCGCATCACCAAGGCGGGCGAGGTGACCCTTGCACATCGCCTCTTTGAGCCGCTTGGCTACAGCGTGGAGGTCGATCAGAAGCCGGGCACACTCACGGGCACGCTCACGTTGCGCGGCACGCTCTCTCTGCGCGATCTGCTGCGTCACCTCACCGTGCTCATGCCTGTGCTCGATGACGACAAGCACTATTGGGTCGGCGAGGCCGAGGTCGAGAAGCTGCTTCGTCGTGGTGAGGGTTGGCTCGCCGCGCATCCCGAGAAAGAGCTCATCAGCTATCGCTACTTGAAGCGCATGCGTGGCCTTACGCGTCGTGCACTTGCGCGCCTCGATGATGAGGAGAGCCAGGCGCCCGATGAGGTGACGGAGCAGGGCGACAGAGAAGAGCACGAAGTCGAGAAGCCCTTGAAGCTCCAGGGGCAGCGCATGGAGGCGGTGCTGGAGGTGCTGCGCGCGCGTGATGTGAAGACCGTGGCTGACCTCGGCTGTGGCGAGGGCAAGCTCGTGAAGCTGCTCCTCGACGAGCGACGCTTCACGCAGGTGATCGGCATGGATGTCTCGGTGCGCTCGCTTGAGCGTGCAGAGAAGCGGCTCGATCTGATCAGCATGCCGGTCACCAAGAGAGCGCGGCTCTCGCTCTTTCAGAGCTCGCTCGTCTACCGCGACAAGCGCCTCACAGAACTCAGCAAGAGCCTCGATGCGGCCGTGCTCGTGGAAGTGATCGAGCACCTCGATCTCGATCGCTTGCCCTTCCTTGAGGAGAACGTCTTTCGCTTCATCCGCCCGCGCATCGTCGTCATCACCACGCCCAACGTGGAGCACAACGCACGCTTCACCGCGCTCGCCCACGGCACGATGCGGCATCGCGATCACCGCTTCGAGTGGACGCGCGAGGAGTTCCGCGCGTGGGGCACACGGGTCGCTTCCACACACCGCTACGCGATGACCTGGCAGGGCATTGGCGAGGACGACCCGCAGCTTGGGCCCCCGACGCAGATGCTCGTCTTCACGCGTGAGGAAGCGCTATTTGTCGAACCACAAGCCTTCATTCCACATCAGGAAGGACTATTTCAGGATGGCGAAGGGGTATGAGGCATCGCAACGCTCAGGGCGTGCTGTTGCTTCTCGCGCAGGGGTTGAGTGGCTGCGGGCTCTTTTTGGAAGGGCCTCGGCCCGACGCCGGAATGGATGCGGGCAGGCGTGTGGATGCAGGGCTTGATGCTGCAGTGACGGAACGCGCGGATGCTTCGATCGACGCGCAGCGTCTCAGCGAGGTGGGCGTGGATGTCGCCGCGGAGGACGCATTCGTTCCTCCTGACGTGTTCGTGTTTCCGGATGCGAACGCTGACGCATGCATGCCGCGCCCGGAGCGCTGCAACGGGCTCGACGAGGATTGCGACGGGCTCGTGGATGAGGATGGGGTCTGTCGTGTCGGAGGCATCGACTGCGACGGCACCACGTTCGAAGGAAGCGAGTACATGTTCTGCCGCAATCGCCAGGTTTGGGTAGACGCGTCCACGTCGTGCACGGCCCTCGGGGCTCACCTCGTCACCATCCAAACCGACCGTGAGAACGACATGCTTCAAGCCGCCTTCACATCGCCCGATGGTCTCGTACCGCGGGCGTGGATTGGACTGACGGATGCGGTTGCGGAGATGGATTTTCGCTGGGTGACCGTGGGCGGCGTCGCCCGCGCGGATCCGCGTTGGGCCATGGGAGAGCCCAACAACGGGTTCTTCGATGAGGACTGCGTCCACATGTACATGAGCGGCATGCTCGCGCCTCTCTGGAACGACGAGGGGTGCGGCAGCATCGAGATTGCAAACTTCATCTGTGAGCACGAGCTTCCGTGAGCAACGCTGCGGGACCGAAAGAAGCCTTCATCACTGCAGAACAAGCCTTCTTTCGGCTCACACAACGACTATTCCTGACATGGGAGTGCGAATGACCCGGCTTGAGCAAAGCGCCTTGGTTGCCCTGTTCGCGCTCGGTGGGAGTGGTTGTGGCTTCTTTCTCGGAGGGCCTCAGCCAGACGCGAGCGTTGTGGATGAGAGCCTCGATGCCTCAAGAAGCCTGGATGCATCGATGGATGCAGCGATCGACGCTGGTCGCGATGCGTCCGATGCGCCCGTGTTGAGTGAGCCTGATGCGCTGGTGTCGCCCGATGCGTTTGTGTCGCCCGATGCGTTTGTGTCGCCCGATGCGTTTGTGTCGCCCGATGCGTTTGTGTCGCCCGATGCGTTTGTGTCGCCCGATGCGTTTGTGCCGCGCGATGCGTTTGTGCCGCGCGATGCGTGCCTGGGCATGGCGTCTGAGGTCTGTGGCAACGGACTGGATGACGACTGCAGCGGCCTTGCCGACGACGGGTGCATTGGGCTGATCCCGTGCCGTGTGATTGCCACCGTGCATGGCAACTATCGTTTGTGCGCAGCCCCGCGATCGCAGGTCGAAGCTCAGTTGACCTGTGCACTCATCGGCGGGGGCCTTGTACAGCTTGAGACACGTGCGGAAGCCGTCGCTCTGCACGAGGCCATTGACTCAAGGGCAGGGTCCGCTTGGATCGCGCTGCAGCGTGTCCCGGGTCGCCATCCTGCCCATGAGTTTGCGTGGTCCCTCGGGGTTCCGTTGGACAGACGAGAGACTGCTTGGGCCCCGGGCGAACCCAACAACAACGACAACCTTGTGCCTGATTACGAGAGCTGCGTGGAGATGTTCCTCAACCGCGCACCGTTGCCTACGCCGGATGGCAACTGGAACGATGTTGAATGCGGAGTCAACCGCCCGTTCTTCATCTGCGAGGTTCGATGAGGTCTGGTCGCATCTGGCACGTCGGGCACACAAACAAGGCGCGCCCAGCGAGGTCGATGCGCTCGATGGTTGTGTCGCACTGAAAGCAGCTTTGGCCTGTGCGGCCAAAGACGTAGTGACGCCGCTGACGACGTGAGACGCCATCGCGCAGAAGGCGTTTCGCGCGCGCTGCATCGAGGGTCACGCCGCCTGTCTCGAGGCTGCGCCGCGTGATCGTCAGCGTGCTCTCGGCGAGCTTCTTGATCTGCAGCGTGGTGAGCGATGCGGGGCGCTTGAGCGGGTCGACACCAGAGACAAAAAGGATCTCAGAGCGAAGGTAGTTTCCGATGCCCGCGATGAACGCCTGGTCGAGGTAGAGCGAGGCGAGGCGCTTGTTCTTCCAGGCCTTGTCGCGCAGACGCTTGCGCACGATCGCGGGCGTTGTGGCGAGGTCGAGGGCATCGGGGCCGAGCTTCTGGAGGAAGGGATGCTCGTGGAGCTCGTCCTCGTGAAGGATGGCGATGTCGGTCGCACTCAGGAGCCGCGCGGTGTGCGATGACGATCGAATCTCAAGGCGCAAGCTCCGACGACTGCGCGATGCCTTGCCTTGCGCGAGCACCTCCCAGCGCCCGTAGAGCTGGTTGTGCGAGTAGAGGACGTAGCCGCCAGAGAGCCACGTGAGCATGGCTTTTCCGCGTGTCTCGATGCGCTCGATGCGCGTGCTCTGAAAGAGATCGTTCCACGGCTCGAGCTCGGGGATGTGAAAGACAAGCTCGACGGGCACGCCGCCCACGGCTTTGAAGATGCGATCCGCAGCGCGACGAATCTCTGGGCCTTCAGGCATCCGCCTTCGATGGGGCCGCGTGTGGCGATCGCAAAGCCATGCCTGTGCGACGGACGTGACATTCTCCACAGCCGCTTATGACCGCACCTCTCCTGCGCATCCCCGCACTCTCGCTCGTGTTCCTCATCGGGCCCTCGGGCTCAGGCAAGAGCACGCTCGCCAAGCGTCTCTTTCACCCCTCCGAGGTGCTCTCGTCGGATGCCTTTCGCGGCATGGTGCGCAACGACGAAAACGATATGAGCGCAACGGCGGATGCGTTCGCGGCGCTTCACTTCATCTTGGAGAAGAGGCTCGCGGCAGGCCTGCTCACGGTGATCGATGCGACGAAT
This sequence comes from Sandaracinaceae bacterium, assembly GCA_044373065.1. Lineage (GTDB taxonomy): Bacteria > Myxococcota_A > Polyangia > Polyangiales > Sandaracinaceae > JAFLCL01. The sequence continues at coordinate 10,302 of JBILQT010000143.1, read as the reverse complement.
GTGAAGGACTTCGATCGAGCTTCGCTGCTTGCTGTGGCGCGCAAATATCACGTCATCCCCGTCGCGATTGTGCTCGATGTGAGCATTGAGATCTGCCTTCAACACAACGCGCAGAGGCCCGATCGCGCGGGCAGTCGCGCGTGGGTGATTGGCCAGCATGGCGCGCTTCGTCGGAGCCTGCGTGGGGGCACCAAAGCCTTGGAGAAGGAAGGCTTTCGCTATGTGTACGTGCTCGACAACGAGGCGCGCATCGCAGGCGCGCAGCTTGAGCGCACGAAGGTCTATTCGGATGCGCGTGAGGAGCGCGGGCCCTTCGACATCATCGGCGATGTGCATGGCTGTTACGACGAGCTCTGCATGCTCTTGGAGCGTCTTGGTTACGTCGAAGATGCAGAGGGAGTGCCTCGGCATAAGACGCGTCGCGCGATCTTCTTGGGTGACTTGGTCGACCGCGGGCCACGCTCACTCGACAGCCTCTTGCTCGCCAAGCGCATGGTCGATGCGGGCGCGGCACTCATGGTGCCCGGCAACCACGAGGTGAAGCTTGAGCGCTATCTGCGCGGCAAGAATGTGAAGCCCACGCATGGGCTTGCGCGCACCATCGCTGAGCTCGACGCGCTGACGCCAGAGGAGAAGGGCAAGACGAGTGCGCTGCTCTCGGACTTCATCCAGAGCCTGATCAGCCACCTTGTGCTCGAGGATGGAAAGCTCGTTGTGGCCCACGCGGGCATGAAGAAAGAGCTGCAGATGCGCGGCTCAGGCGCGGTGCGCGAGTTCGCGCTTTATGGTGAGACGACGGGCGAGGTCGATGCCGATGGCTTCCCCGTGCGCGCCGATTGGGCGCTCGACTACGCGGGCGATGCCGAGGTCGTCTACGGGCACACGCCGGTGCATGAGGCCGTGTGGGTGAACCGCACGATCTGCATCGACACGGGCTGCGTCTTTGGTGGCGTGCTCACGGCGCTGCGCTGGCCTGAGCATGAGCTTGTGCAGGTGCCAGCGAAGCAGGCGTATTGGGAGGGGCGTGTGCGCAAGGAAGCGCATGTGACAGCGGCGCTGCACGAGAATCGATCGATCCTTGAGCTCGGTGAGCTGACGGGGAAGCGAACGTTCACAACGAAGCTCATGCCCTCGATCACCATCGAAGGTGCGCAGGCGGCCGAGGCCGTGGAGCTCTTGAGTCGCTTCGCGGTGAACCCGCGTTGGCTCATCCATCTGCCGCCCACGATGTCGCCTGTGGAGACCTCGACAGAGGGAAGCTTCTTGGAGCATCCGGCGCAGGCCTTTGCGTACTTTGAGAAGGTGCTCCCGACGCCGATCGTGATCTGCGAGGAGAAGCACATGGGCTCACGCGCGATCGTGATCGTGTGCCGCGATGCGAGCGTGGCGGAGAAGCGCTTTGGGATCGCGAAAGCTCATCATGGGCACGGCCTTGGCATCGTCTACACGCGGACGGGTCGGCGCTTCTTTGACGATGCTGCAATCGAAGAAGGCTTGCTCGACACTGTGCGCAAGAGTGCGGAGAGCGCGGGGCTCTTCGAGCGCTTTCAGACCGATTGGCTCTGCCTTGATGCCGAGCTGATGCCCTGGTCGCTCAAGGCCCAGGAGCTCATCCGCAATCAATACGCGCGCACGGCGAATGCGAGCCGCGGGATGCTGGAGGTGCTCACGCCGATGATCGAGCAAGCGCGTGCGCGTGGCTTGCGCGTGAGTGAGCTGAAGGCGCGGACGGAGCAGCGCGTGGAGAACACGGCACGCTTTCAAAAGACGATGGAGGGCTACGTCTGGCCGACGCCGAAGCTGGAGGACATGCGCCTCGCGGTCTTTCATCTGCTCGCGCACGAGGGCCATGTGCGGCTGGAAGAGTCACACAGCTTTCATCTTGAGGTAGCCGATGCACTCGCGGCGCATGACCCGTCGGGCATGTTGATTCGCACCGGTCGTGAGGTCGTCGATCTGCGCAATCCCAAGGACGTGGAGCGCGCGACCGCATGGTGGCTGCGCATGACGGAGGCGGGCGGCGAGGGGATGGTCGTCAAGCCACTCGAAGGCATCGTGAAGGGCTCCAAAGGGCCCTTGCAGCCGGCGCTCAAGGTGCGTGGTCGCGACTACCTGCGGCTCATCTACGGCATCGACTACGACATGCCCTCGAACCTCTCGCGGCTTCGTCAGCGCGGTGTGCAGCGCAAGCGCTCACTCGCTGTGCGTGAGCTGGCGCTTGGGCATGAGTCGCTCCTTCGCTTCGTGCGCAAGGACTCGCTCACGCGGATGCATGAGTGCGTGCTTGGGGTGCTGGCGCTGGAGAGCGAAGCGGTCGACCCGCGGCTTTGAAGCGTAAGTCGGCTTCCCGGCGCTTCCGATCGCGTCTGGCAGCGGTGGATGGCCTTTGGCGCCAACCATGAGGGCATTCGCAGGCGGGAAATGACGAACGGGAAGCTCCGCGCGACGATGTGCAGACGGAAAATGACGATCCGGAAGCTCCGCACGGCGAGGCGCAGCCGGGAAATGACGCTCCGGAAGCTCCGCAGGGCGATGCGCGGCCCGAAGTCGCGTTCCGACGCTCCCCGAAGGGCGATGGACGGGGGCAACGCGCCATCCTGTCTCGATCGGAGGCCTTTGACGGGCCCAATACGCTTTCTTGGCTCGCCCGAAGGCGACTTACGGATGGAACGCGCCATCTTGTCTCGCCGGAAGCGCATTTACGGAATGGGAGTCGCGTTCCGCCGGACAAACGAAAGAGGCGGAAGTCGTGATGACCTCCGCCTCGTCGTTTTGAATCGCCCCTCAGGGCACGGGCTCAGCTCAGTAGAAGCAGCAGCGGAAGCCCGTGTTGGTGAACGCGAAGGTTGGGGCTGCGGCTGCGAAGTCGAAGCTGCAGGTGCGCCCTGGCTCGATGTTGTTGTAGCTGCCGCCGCGCATGAAATAGAAGCCTGAGCCCGCGGAGGTCTCGGTCGCTGTCCACTCGCGTGCGTTGCCGGACATGTCGTAGATGCGGTCGGTCGCGGCGCCGCCCCAGGTCGCGTAACAGGCGGGGAAGGTGGGCGAGCCGGTGGTGTAGAGCGCGTCTTGATCGCCCGCTGCAGCCGCGGAGTCGAACTCCTCGCCGTTGCAGGAGTTCACCGCGGACGTGGCGCATGCGGGTGCGCCACCGGAGTAGCTCCACGTGCATGTTGACGGTGCAGGGCCTCGGCATGCTGCCGTCCAATCGCTTGCATCGCAGAGACGCCAGCCGGTGCCGTCTCCAGCGCAAGTGCCGGTGGCGTTGAGTGCGCAGCAGGCTGCGCGAGCGTCGGTCCAGTTGACGTTGGTCCACGGGAGGACGTTCTCGTTCGAGCATGCGCGCGCGGTCACGTTGCCCTGCGCGGTGCTTGTCGCATCGGGACGTGAGGCCTCGTAGCGCATCACGCGGACGGTGCCGCCGCCTGTGCGCGGGATGGTCACCGTGGGGATCGCCGTCGAGAGGATGTTGTTGTCGACGGTGCCGTCACAGTTGTCGTCGATGTTGTTGCAGACCTCGGCTGTGGCCGCGCCCGCCATCGTTGCGCTGCAGCCGACGGTCGTGAGGCTCGTGCACTGGTTGGTGCCATTGCGGCGGCAGGCGCCGACACCGACGAAGCACGATGTGCCCATGCCCGTGGAGGGGTTGATCGTCGGCGCGAAGGGCTCGTCGATCGAACCATCGCAGTCGTTGTCGCGACCATCGCAGCGCGTCTCCGTCGCTTGGTAATTCGGCGACGTGTACGTGCAGCGCCAGCCCGTTGCGCCACTGCATGCGGCCGTGGTTCCGGCGCAGACGCCGTTCAGGTTGCAGAAATTGGTTGGCGGCGTGAGGCCATTGTCGACGCTGCCATCGCAGTCGTCGTCGCGCCCGTTGCAGATCTCCGAGCCGCGCACGACGCACGCGTACTCGCAGCCGTCTGCGAGCGTGCCGTTGAGGTTCACAAAGCCCGTCTCACATGCCGCGATGGCACACGAGCCAGCGGTGCAGACCTCGAGCGCATTCGCGAAGTTGCAGACGCGTCCGCAGCTGCCGCAGTTGTTGACGTTGGTCGAGAGCGCGAAGTCTTCGTCGGTGCGGCTATCGCAGTCATCGTCGCGTGTGTTGCAGGCTTCCACGCCCGCCCGCACTTCGCCGACGCATTGAATCGCGCCGCCTGAGCAGGTGAGCGCGCCCGCCGTGCACTCGCCCGTGTCGATGCCGCAAGCCGCGCCACCGCCTGGGTTTCCGTCATCGATCGCGCCATCGCAGTTGTCGTCGAGGCCGTTGCAGAGCTCGGCGCGTGGAACGACTGCGCCCACGCATGCGAGCGCTCCCATCTGGCAGGTTTCGCGACCTGCGACGCATGCGCCGATCGCGATGCCGCAGCTGCGTCCACCCTCGGGGTTGTCTTGATCGACGGCGCCGTTGCAGTCGTCATCGATGCCGTTGCAGAGCTCAGGGGCTGCGCTCACGCCGCCGACGCAGGTGAGGCGCCCGGCGACGCACATCTCTGCGCCGAGCTCACAGGCGCCCACGGCCGTGCCGCATGCGCCGCCGCCCTCGGGGTTACCCTCGTCGACCATGCCGTTGCAGTTGTCGTCGCGTCCGTTGCAGGTCTCGGCGCCCGTGGGTGTGCAGGCATACTCGCAGCCGTTCGAGGCGACGCCGTCGAGGTCGTAGAAGTTCTCCTCGCACGCGCTGAGCGTACAGGCGGATGCGACACAGCTCGCGGTGGCACGCGAGAAGCGGCAGGTGCGTCCGCAGCGTCCGCAGTTCGCCACGTCCGTGGTCGTGTCGACATCCTCGTCGACGTTGAAGTCACAGTCGTTGTCGCGGAGATCGCAGAGCGTGTCGTCGGCCGCTGTGGGCAAGCAGCGCGTCTCGCAGCCATCGGTGACATCCATGTTGCGATCGAAGCGGCCGACGTCGCAGCTCGTGATGGTGCACATGCTGTCGACGCAGGCGCCGAACGCACCCGGTGGCGCGCAGACGATGCCGCAGCCGCCGCAGTTGTCCTCGTCGGTCGTGATGTCGATGCCCTCATCGATGCGCTCATCACAGTCTTCATCGCGACCGTTGCAGAGCTCAGGGGCGCCGATCGTGCAGCCGTCTGGTGCCCATGCGTCTTGCCCCACGTCCACCGTGTTCGTGTCGTAGGTCATGCGCCATGCGTCGGGGCTCACGATCGCAGCGTCGGGTCCGGCGTCGAGGTTCTCCTCGCCGCACGTGAAGCAAAAAGGGTCGACGGCGCAACCTCCCAATGCGCTTGCCATCGAGACAGCAAGGGCCGCACGAAAGGCATGGCCTGTCACCGCACGCGCCCCTCGCGAGCGACGTGAGAGGACGATGCCGAGGAGCGCAAGGCCCGCAAGGAGCCAGCCGTTGCCACCGCGCGAGGCCATGTTCACGGAGCACATGCCGCCGCCGCTTGCGAGGCCGCGCGTGATGCCGCGTGGACGATCTTCGCCAGCGTCGATGCCCGCGTCAGGCGTCATTGGGCCAGCATCAGGAAGCGCCGTCGAGAAGCAGTCGCCATTGCGACAGACCTGCTCAGCAGGGCAGACAACGCCGTTGCACGCGCTTGGGACGCACGCGCCGGTGAGGAAGTCGCAGCTCGTGTTCGGGCCGCACATCACGCCCGCGCACATGCTGCCAACGCACATGCCCGTGGCTGGGTTACAGACCTCGGTGCCGGTGCAGGACGAACCCGCGCAGCGGTCGGTGACGCACATGCCGCGAACGCATCGCTCGCCCGTAGCGCAGCTCACATCCGCGCAGCTCGTCTCGCAGGTGCCTGCACGACAGACTTGGTCTGCGCGACAGCCCGCCGTCACGCAGGGGTCGCTCTCGCAGGAGCCCGTTCCGAAGTTGCAGATCTCGCCCGTCGGGCAGCCCAACGCGCGACAGCTGTCTTCCACGCAGCGACCATCCTCTGGGTCGCAGACGGTGCCGTCCGTACAGACAACGCCATCGCAGGCGAAGGTGCACGCGTTGCTGCGACACACGCAGACGGGCACGCCATCCATGCCTGGCGCGCACTGCACATCGCCGTCCGAATTGCGGATGGTCTCGGCGCCGCAGGTCGTCGCGTTGCAACGCTCGGCCACACAGAAGCACATCGCGCCCGTGCGCTGAGGGACGCGCCCTGTTGGGCACTCGTCGCCGAATTCGCCCTCGACACAAGGCAATGCGCATTGGCAGTCCACGCACGTTGCGCCGGAAGGACAGAGTGAACCACCAGGAGGCGGCTCGTCGGTCATGCCGTCGCAGTCGTTGTCATCGCAGTCGCAGACCTCCGGCATCATGCCGATGCCACCGACACAGATCGGGCGTCCATCGACGCACATCTGACGTCCCGGCTCGCACAAGCCCTCCATCACGCCGCAGGGCTCACCGAGGCCGAGGCCCTCGTCGACCATGCCGTCGCAGTTGTTGTCGAGCGCGTCGCAGATCTCGGCCTCGGGGCCGATGGCGCCGTTGCATACGACCATGCCGCCGACGCATTCGTTGAAGCCAGGCACGCACTCACCGGTGTCGGTGCCGCATGCCTCGCCAAGGCCGAGGTCCTCATCGATCGCCGTGTCGCAGTCGTTGTCGCGGCCATCGCAGACCTCATCGGTCGGGCCGATCGCGCCGTCGCAACGAAGCATGCCGCCGACGCACATCGTCGTTCCGGGCCTGCACTCGGGGATGGTCGAACCGCACGATGCGCCGCCCTCGGGGTTGCCCTCGTCGGTCATGCCATCGCAGTTGTCGTCGAGGCCGTTGCAGCGCTCGGGGATGGGGCCGGTCGCGCCTGTGCAGACGAACGCGCCAGCCACGCAGGCCATCACGCCGGGTGAGCACTCACCGGTATCGATGCCGCAGGGGCCCATCGTGGCGATGCCCTCATCGGTGCGGCCATCGCAGTCGTCATCGAGGTTGTTGCAAGCCTCCGGTCCGCCGCTTGTGCCGCCGACGCAGGTGAGGCCGCCACCGACGCAGGTGATGCGTCCGGGACGACATACGCCCGCTGCGCTTCCGCATGCGCCACCGCCGCCTGGGTCACCCTCATCCGTGCTGCCGTTGCAGTTGTTGTCGACGTTGTCGCAGATCTCTGGGACGGGGCCGACGCCGCCCGTGCAGACGCCGAACGCGCCGCTTCCGCCGACGGGGCAGGTCTGAACGCCTGGGCGACATGCACCGACGCTGCTGCCGGTGGGACAGGGGCGCGTCAATCCATCGACCACGCCATCGCAATCGTTGTCGCGCGTGTCGCAGCTCTCTGCGACTGGGCCGACGCCCGTGCACGCTGAGAAGACACCGGCCGCACACGTCTGGGTGCCGACCGAGCACTCGCCAGTGTCGACGCCGCAAGGCACCGTGATGCCCTCATCGATGCGCGTGTCGCAGTCGTTGTCTGCGTTGTCGCAGATCTCGGGGGAGGGCGCGGGGCAGGTACACACGCCGCCCTCATCGATGCCGCCCGTGCAGTTGTCGTCGATGCCGTTGCAGACTTCGGTGAGCACGCCGCACGTGCCGCATGCATTGGAGACGCCTTCATCCGTGCGTGTGTCGCAGTCGTTGTCGACGCGATCGCAAGCCTCGGAAGGCACAGCGCCGCAGGTGTTGCAGGCGTTGCGCACGCCCTCGTCGATGAGCGTGTCGCAGTCATCGTCGAGGTTGTTGCAGGTCTCAAAGCGCAAGCTGCGACGCACGATCTCAGCAAGGCCTGCGGAGAGCGCGAAGCGGTCGTTGGCGAAGTACGCGGTGTCTCCACCGGCTGCGCCTGCATCGGTGCCGCCTGCGGTTGCGATGGCGTTGAGCAAGGCCTGGCTGCCACCTGCGATGGCCAAGCCGACGACGTAGACATCGACACCCGCGGCGCGAAGTGCAGCCGCTGCGGCGTTGGGCGTGCCCGAGCACGACTCTGCGCCATCGGTGATCAAGATGACGGAGTAGGGCCTGCAGGTACGTGCAGCGTCGGCCGTACGGATCGGGTTGATGTAGTCGAAGGTGCTGTAGAGCAGGCCGGCGAGTGGTGTCGCACCGTCGTAGCGAAGCTCGCAGTTTCCCGCGCCTGTGTGCGTGCAGAAGTCGCCGACAGCAGTCGTGTTCAGGAAGTTCGTCTCAACGCCATCGAGCCAGCGAATGATGCCGTACGTGTTGTCGCGGCCGGCCCAGGGGCCAAGGTCAGGGAAGCCAACGAGAATGTCGCCCGAGCGCTGCGCCGCGCCTGCACCAGAACCGCACGTGCCCCCGTAGTTGGTGCAGACAGAAGGGTCACCGCCTGTGCGCCATCGGATCGTGTTTGCGGCTGGACGACAGGCAGCCGGGATGGTCGACGTCCAGTCATACCCACAGCTCGCTCCCGTGTTGCAGCGAGGATTGCCAAACGAGCTGATGAACGGACCGCACGCTCCACCAACGCAGTCCGGTGGTGGCGGAAAGCACTCCATGTCTTGCGCTCGGCGACACGTGCTGTTGGCGCCTTGAATCTGCTGGAAGCGTGAGAAGGCCCAATCGACCTCGCCATAAGCGCGCACCATGTCCGCAACGGCATTCTTCGCGATGAAGATGCGGCTGTCGTTTGCCAGCCCGTCGCAATTGGTGTCGATGCCGGCCGTACAGTTGGTGCCGCATTGGCCGACGGCCGTTGTTGTGCATCCGGTCGTGACGCCGTCGCCGAAGGTGGTCGTTCCCCCGAAGTCGAGGCCCATCGAGCCCGACGTATCGAACGCAATCATGATGCGTGGACGCACCTGCGCGGATGCGGGCAGTGACCAAGAGGCGATGAGCAACGCGGCGGTGACCGCAAGCTGTCGAGGCAACGAAGACGTGAGCCGCATGAGCGCTCCAATAGGGCGCATGGGAAAGGTAAGCGCGCCCGCTTCTTCGATGGCACCACGCCTCGTGAAGCCCCGTCAACGTTTGGTGTACGCGAGGCCAAGTCGCCCCATGCGCGTTCTGCCAAGCCCTCCGCGCGAGAGGCGTCGCCTCCTTCATGAAACGTCACGTGCCAAACGCTTGACCGTGGAGTGCACTCCACCCCTTACAAAGGTGCCCATGACCAAGCTCCGCGTTCTTCTCACAGGTGCCTCCACGGGTATCGGCAAAATCAGTGCGATTCACCTCGCGCGTCAGGGCTTTCACGTGATGGCCACGGTGCGAAAGGAGAGCGACGCAGCCGCCCTTCGTGCGGAGAATGTGCCCGGCCTTGAGCCTGTGATCTGCGATGTCGACAAGCTCGAAGACATCGAGCGTGTGGGCCAGCTGATCGACGCGCAGAAGGAAGGCCTCTACGCGCTCATCAACAACGCGGGCTTCAACTACAACGCGCCCTTCGAGTACACGGTCGAGTCGCGTGCACGCGCGATGATGGAGACGAATTTCTTCGGCCTCTATCGGCTCTCGCAGCGAATGATTCCGGCACTTCGAAAGGGCGCGGAGAGCTCAGGGCGCACGAGCAAGTTGATCAACGTAAGCTCGATCGGCGGAAGCCTCGGCCTGCCCTGGGAGCCCTTCTATCACGCGTCGAAATTCGCCGTGAACGGCCTCTCGGAGAGCATGCGCCTTGAGCTCTACAACCAGAACATCCGCGTCGTGATCGTGCAGCCTGGCGGCATCCGCACCGACTTCATGCCGAAGACGGACGAGAGCTTGAAGAGGGTGCTCGCGGAGATGCCCGAGGAGGGCCGCGCGCGCTACGGCAAGGGCCTTGAGACCATGCGCGGCAGCATGCCTGCAGCCGACAAATTTCTCTCGCCACCCGAGGCCGTAGCCAAGGCCTTCACACGCATCTTGAACAAGCAGAATCCGGGCTTTCGCACCTGGGTTGGCATCGATGCGCGCCTGCTCTACTGGATGCACCGCATCCTTCCCTTCGGGCTCTTTCACGCACTCATTCGACGTGGCTTTGGCGCATGAAGGCGGCCGCACAGCACGATGCACGTGCAACCCAAAGGTTGCATATCGGAGCCTTCGCCCAGGCGGCCTCGCTCTCGCGCGACACGGTGCGCTTCTACGAGAAGGCAGGCCTCCTCAAGCCTCGCGTGCTGCCCAATGGCTATCGCGTCTTTGATGAGGGCCACCTCGAGCTCGTGCGCTCGATCCGCGTCGCACAGCTTCTGGGCTTCACGCTCGCCGAGATCAAAGGGCAGATGGGCCAGTGGGAGAAGCTCAGCCCCGCAAAGCGCATCCGCTTCATGGAGGAGAAGCTTGAGGTGGTCGACGCACGCATGGCCGAGCTGAAGGAGATGCGCTCCTACCTTGAGGAGAAGGTCGCGTGGATGCGCGCGGGGCAGGGCGGCGTCCCCAAGCGTCTCGAAGAGGCGGCGCGTGCC